>RGNC01000006.1 GCA_010029175.1 Synechococcaceae bacterium WB8_1B_136
TGCGGCTGGGGGAACGGCTGCGCAGCGGGCTGCTGGGTGGGGTGGCCGTGCAACTGGCCCCCCTCGAGGAACTGCAGCAGCAGGCCTGCTGGGCCGATCTGCCCGACCATGCCCGGCCCAGCGGCCATGGCACCGCGCCGATCCAACCCCTGCTGCGGGCCAGCACCAGCCTGCAGCCCCTCACGGCCGAAGAGGAGCAGGCGCTTGAGGAGAGCCCGATCACGGCCTTGGCGGAGCGCCTGTGGCAGAGCACCTCGCTGCCGGAGCAGGCGGAGGTGCTGGAACAGCTGGTGCGGCGCCTCGGCCCCGACGCGCTGCTGCAGGGCCCCGGCAGCCAGGCCAGCCTGCGGGCCCTGCTGGAGGAGATCTACCGCCGCGCCCTGGCCGAGGGCGACTGGAACGTGGTGCGGCGCTGCGCCGGCTCCATGGGGCTGGTGCACCCGCAGCTGGAGGATGCCCTCACCGACCTGCTGGTGCGCCAGAAGCAGGTGGTGGTGGGCCGCAACTACACCAATGAGTCGCTGATCACCCAGCCCCAGGGCAGCCAGGTGATCGCGGCGATGATCCAGCGCTTCAGCGGCGAGGACGGCCGCGAGTGGGTGCTGCAACAGGAATTGCTGCTGGCCCTCGACGGCCTGGCGCGCCGCTCTCCGGCCCTGCTCAACGGCATGCTCACCCTGCAACTGGGCCAGCTGCTGTTGCTGCTCACCGGTGAACTGGCCAGCGAGCGCGATCTCAATCCCGTTGATGCCTTCGAGGCCCTCTGCGACGAACCCCCCCATGCCATCCGCCGCCGCCTGCTGCAGGTGATGGCCGATGTGGAGCACGCCAAGGCGGCCCTGCAACGCAAGGAGCAGCTGCACGTGAGCGGCCGCGTGCGCTGGGCCGCCCCCGACCCGCTCGAGGAACTGCCGAAGGGGGGCTGCTGGCTGCAGCACCGGCTGCGGCTGGGCGCCCTGCAGCAGGTGCCGCGCAACTTCTACCCCGGCATCTGGGATCTGTTGCACCACTGCCGCGGCCTGGTGATCGGCGACAAGCTGGAGCGCCGCAACCGCCTGGAAAGCGCGCCGCTGCTGAGCGAGAAAACCCCGGGCGAACGCAACTTCGCCAGCCTGGTGGAGCACCTGCTCAGCAAGATCGAGGCACCGGACTACCGGCAGCTCTGCACCGAAACCCTGCTCACCCTGATCGCCTTCGTGGAGGCCAACCCCCAGGTGCAGTTCAACGACGATCTGGCCCTCGACGTGGTGATCGGCCACGCCGTGCGGGTGGGCTGGCAGCAGGAACACCCCGACCAGCCGCGGGAGCTCTACGGCCCCCACAAGGCGGAGGCCTGGCACCGCTTCTACCGCTCCTCACCGGCCCAGTGCCGCCGCTGGCAACTGCAGGCCCTCAAGGAGCTGGCTGAGGCGGGCTAGCGAGGCGGCCTAGATCGGCTCCGCCAGGGTCATGCAGAGGCTGGGCTGGGCGGCGGTGTGCTCCACGCACTGCTCGATCAGATCCGCCAGCAACAGGGCCCGGGAGGCCTGGGGACCATCCACGGCCGGGGTTTCCGTTCCCCGCACGCACTGCAGGAAGTGCTCCAGCTCGGCATAGAGGGGATCCACCGGTGAGGTGCTCACCTCCTCGATGAAGCCATCGTTGCGATAGAGCAGCTCGCCGTGGTCGGCGCTCACCGACTGATTGGTGCGGCGGTGAATCTGCAGGCTGCGGTTGAGGAAATCGGTTTCCACCAGGCTGCCGCGGCAGTGGGCGCTGAGGCTGCGGATCTTGCGGTGGGCCATCTTGCTGGCTGTGAGGCTGGCCACCACACCATTGGCGAAACCCAGGGTGGCATTCACGTAGTCGATCGGGCCCTCGGCGCTGCGGCCACCGGCGGCCGCCAGGCGCACCACCGGCGCGGCGGCCAGCTCCAGCACCAGGTCGATGTCGTGGATCATCAGGTCCAGCACCACCGACACGTCGTTGGCGCGGTCGGGGTTGGGGCTGTGGCGCCGGGCCTCCAGCACCACCACCTCCTCGTTGGCCACCACCTTCACCAGCTCGCGGAAGGCGGGGTTGAAGCGCTCGATGTGGCCCACCTGCAGCAGCCGACCCGCCGCATCGGCGGCCCGGATCAGGTCGGAGGCCTCCTCCTGGCTGGCGGCGATCGGCTTTTCAATCAGCACATGCACCCCCGCGCGCAGGCAGGCCAGGCCCACGCGGTGATGCAGCAGGGTGGGCACGGCGATGCACACCGCCTCCACCTCCCCGAGCATCTGCTCATAGGAGGCAAACCAGCGGCAGCCGAACTGCTCCACCGCCAGCTGCCCCCGCGCTGGATCGGGGTCCGCCACGGCCACCAGCTGCGCATCCCGCAGCAGGCTCAGCACCCGGGCATGGTGCCAGCCCATGTTGCCGATTCCGATCACTCCAACGCGAACCGGCTTCATGGCGTTGGGCGCACAGCTGCGCAATTATCAGCGATCGTGCCGCATGTCGGCGGCACCGCCAGAACCGCCAGCCCCGCCGGTCTCGGCGGCGACCTCCGGGCCGGACTCCGGCGCCCGGCGGGTGATCTCCACCCGATCGATCCGGGGGCCATCCATGGCGGTGATCACAAACTGGTGGCCCTTCCAGCGCAGCATCTCGCCGGGGGCGGGGATGTGCTGCAGCCGCTCCAGCAGGAAACCGGCCAGGGTGTGGTGCTCATCCGACTCGGGCAGCTGCAGCCCCAGCTCGCGGTTGAGCTCATAGATCTCCAGATCACCTGCCACCAGCCAGCTGTCCTCCCGCAGCTGCTGGAGGTCGTCTTCTGGGTTCTCGGGGTCTTCCTGATCGCCCACGATTTCACTGGTGAGATCCGCCACGGTGACCAGCCCCTCGGTGCCGCCGTGCTCATCCACCACCAGCAGCAGCGGTTGGCCGCTGCGAATCACCGGCAGCAGCTCGGCCAGGGGCGTGGTTTCCTGCACCCGCACCACCGGGGTCACATAGGGCACCAAGGGGGAATCAGCCTGCAGCAGGCCCTTGGCGATCGGTTCAGCCAGGCGGCGCAGGTCGAGCAGGCCCCGCACGTCGTCGAGGGAGCTGCCGATCACCGGGAAGCGGGCGTGGTGGGTGTTGTGCACGGCCTCCATCAGCTCCGCGAAGCGCACATCGAGCGGCAGCGTAACCATGCCGGAGCGGGGCACCATCACCTCCCGCACCTGGGTGTCGCGCAGGGAGAACAGACCCTCGAGCATGTCGCGCTCATCGGGCATCAGGCCCGTCACGCTGTTGGATTCGATCAGGGTTTCCAGCTCCCCGGCGGAGAGGGCCGGCACCAGCTGATCCCAGTGCCGGGGCAGACCCAGCAGCTTCAACAGGCCATCCCCCAGCCGCTCCAGCACCAGCAGCAGCAGCGCCAGGGTGTGGTTCAGGGCCTCCAGCAGCGGCCCCAGCCGCAGGGCAGAGGCCTCAGGGTGCTGCAACACCCAGGCCTTGGGCACCAGGCCGCCCACCAGGGTGGCCAGCACCACCAGCACGGTGAACACCGCCAGATCCACCCAGATCTGGTGGCCTGGGCGCCCCCAGCGCTCGGCCAGGCCGCGGCCGCTCCAGCCCAGGGCGATCAGGGCCAGGGTCATGCCGAGCTGGGTGGCCAGCAGCGCCCGGCGCAGGCGCCGCTGCAAGCGCGCCACCGCCGGGGCTCCCGGACGGCCATCGGCCTCCAGCAGCTGCACCCGGGTGGGCCGCAGCCGGATCAGGGCAAATTCCGAGGCGGCGAAAAAGGCCACCAGAACCAACAGAACCGCCGGAGCCAGAACACGCATCGCTCAGCAGGCAGGGCGGAGTGCCTAAGGCGGATTATGAGTCCGCTGCATTCACCAGATTGCTAGACCCCCGCAGGCCGCAGCCCCGGCGGCGTTGATCTACCACAGGCCACGAATGGCGCTGGAGCCGGCCACCGGCAGGGCGATCGGCCCGGCGCCCGCCCCGCAGCCGCCCTGGGGCAACCCGGAGCAGAACCCGTTCGACACATCGGCCGTGCGCAGGGGCAACGGCGCGCTCTGCTGCTCCAGCAGCACCTGGTAGGTGTTCTGCAGCGCCGAGCCATCCCACACGATCGTCTGATCGGGGAAACCCAGACCCATCAGCTTGGTGCCGTCACCACCACCCATGGCAATGCCCAGGATGTCGGTGATCTGGTGGCTGATGTCCACACCGCGGGCGTAGGGGGAGGTGTACGAGAAGAAGCGGCGCTCCACCAGTTCCGTGGTGGTGGTCACCGGGGCGCAGCGGGTGAGCTCGATCGGTGCCTGGCCGGCCACGGGTGCCTCCAGAGAGCTGGTGCACACCACGGGGCCCGCGAGCGCAGGCAGCCCGCTGCCCGCCAGAGCGGCGGCGGCCGAGAGCACAGCCGTGAAACAGGGGCCCTGCAGGCGAGCCATGGAGCGGTAGACACCTGGGCGCAAACTAGACAGCCAACCCCAGGAATGCCAGAGGCATGACCCAGCCGCTGACCCTGCCCCAGGCCAGTGCGGAGCAGCGCCAGCTGCTGCTGCAGCTGCTGGCGGAGCGCGCCTATCGCCACGGCCGCTTCACCCTCGCCTCAGGCCGCAGCAGCGACCACTACGTGAACTGCAAGCCCGTGAGCCTCAGCGGGCTGGGGCTGGCGCTGCTGTCGGCCCAGATGCTGCCCCTGGTGGAAGCCGAGGCCGTGGCGGTGGCGGGCCTCACCCTCGGCGCCGACCCGCTGGTGAGCGGCGTGGCCCAGGCCGCCGCCCTGGCCGGCCGGCCCCTGGATGCCCTGATCGTGCGCAAGGAGGCCAAGGGCCACGGCACCGGCGCCTGGCTGGAGGGTCCGCTGCCAGCTGCCGGCAGCCGCATCACCGTGCTGGAAGACGTGGTCACCACCGGTGGCTCCTCCCTCAAGGCGGTGCGCCAGCTGCGTGAAGCCGGCTATGTGGTGGAGCGGGTGGTCACGATCGTGGACCGCCAGGAGGGCGGCCAGGCAGCCATGGAGGCCGCCGGCCTGGAGCTGCGCAGCCTGTTCCTGCTGGAGGAGGTGGCGGCACGCTCAGCCAGCGGCGACGCCGGCTCCGCGGCCCAACCATGACTGGCCCCTCCCGCTGGAGCAGCCCCGCCAGCCTGATCCGCCTGGAGGGCCCCGATGCCCGCCGCTTTCTGCATGGCCAGAGCAGCCAGTCGATCGAACTGGCCCCACCGGGCAGCTGCCTGGCCACCTGCCTGATCAGCCCCACCGGTCGCATGCGCGCCCTGGCGCTGGTGCAGGTGGATGGGTCCGGCGTCGATCTGGTGGTGATCGCCGGCGATGGGGCCGCGGTGCACCAGTCCCTCGATCGGGTTCTGTTCCCCGCCGACCAGGTGCAGCTGGGGCCGGTGGAGGCCATCACCCTGGTGCGGATGCTCGGCGCCACTGAGGCTGCCGGGGAGGCCAGCACCCTGCGGCCGCCGGTGGATCTGGGCGGGGGCCGCGATCAACCGGTGCTGCTGCTGCGGCAGAGCGACAGCCTGCCCAGCTGGGCGGAGGCCCTGCCGGAGCTCAGCGGCGAGCAGGCGGAGCGCCAGCGGCTGCGGGCGGGCTTCCCGGCGGCCCCCGGCGAACTGAACGACAGCACCAATCCCTTTGAGCTGGGCCTGGCCGACTGGGTGAGCCTGAGCAAGGGCTGCTACGTGGGCCAGGAAACCCTGGCCAAACTGGCCACCTACGACGGCGTGAAGCAGCAGTTGCGCCATTGGCGCGCCGGGCGCACCGGCCCTGCGGCGGCCGATGCCCTGAGCCCCGGAACGCCCCTCACCACAGCGGCCGGCGAGCGGGCCGGTGTGATCACCTCCACGTTGGCGGGCCCCGATGGCGTGGAGGGCCTGGCTCTGGTGCGGCGCCAGACCCTGGCGGAGGCCCAGCTGCTGGCGGGCGACGGAGCTGCTGCGGTGCCGCTGGAGCTGCGCGTTCCCTCAGGATTTGTGGCACCACCCGTGGGCGACGGGGGCAGCAGCGGCCCGCGGGGCGGGTAGACATCCGCGGGTCTCCCCAATTCCGTACAGCCTGTACAGAATTGGGGCCTCAGGCGTCCTGCTGCAGCAGCCACAGGGCCACGGCCCAGGTGGCCAGGCCGTCGTCGCGGTTGTAGCGAAAGATCTGCTGCAGGTTCCGGCACGAGCCACGGCCCCGGGGGCCCTCGCCCCCCAGCCGCCACTGGCGCCACCAGAGCAGGGCCCGGGCGCCATCGACGCCCTTCTGGCTCCACTGGAACCCCAGCCAGCTGGCCACGGCCTTGAGGCCATAGCTGTTCACCGGCAGCCACCAGTGGCGGCGAATCCGCTGGTGTACATCCACCATCCGCCCCCGCAGCGCGGCGATCTGGCGCTCACTGGCTCCCTGGCGCTGGGCCATGCGCACCAGGGCCAGCAGCTCGGTTTCGCCGTAGTGCAGCACCGGCCAGTTGGGGTAGGCCGCCAGCAGCGCCTGCAGCCGCCGCCACACCCTGGCCTCGCCGTGCTCCTGCAGCGCCAGCAGCGGCTGGTAGGGCGCCTCGGCGGCGGCGATCAGGTCGGGCCAGCGGCCATCGGCGCCGCGCTCCAGGCGCAGGAACCCATGCAGGAAGTCGTCGCGGGCGTCGGGATCGGATTCGATGTCGTAGATCAGCACTCCCGCTGCGTCCACCAGTTCCGGCAGGGCCAGGGCTGAATCACGGCGCAGGGGTTCACCGCGCTGCTGCACGCGGGCCTGGGTCACCAGCTGGGCGGCCACCTCGCCGTGCTGCTCGCCGTAGGTGGCCAGGGAAGCGGCCAGCTGCTCGGGCTCCTGGGCGGCCAGATCGGCCAGCCTGCCGATGCCCAGCTCCACCAGCATGTCGCGCCGCTTGGCGCCGATGCCACTCACCTCGCTGAGGTGCCCCTCGCGGGCGGCATCGCGATCGCAGCGGCCCCGCCAACTGCAGAGCACGCATTTCTTGCGATCGGCCACCAGGGGCGGCGGATCGGGGCGCTGCAGGTCGTCGGCCAGGCGCTGCAGGGCCTCATCCAGCTGACGGGGCAGGCTGCCGGCCAGGGGCAGCTGCTCCTGCTGCAGGGCCCGGCCGGCGCCGGCCAGCACCAGGGCCGTGGGCACGGCCGCCTGCTGCTGCTCGGCCAGCAGGCGGCCCCAGAGGGCCAGCACCAGGCGGTGCTCACGGGTGAGCCGCCGGCCCTGGCGGAACAGCACCGGCCGGTAGGCGTGGGCTCCCCAGCGGCTGGAGCCATCGATGCGCTGCAGCAGGGGCGGATGGGCCTCCAGCGCCAGAGCCGGCCGGCCGGGGGCCAGGCCCCGCAGCCGCAGGCCCACCACGGCGGGGGCCCCGGCTGCGGCGGCTGCCTCACCCCGCTGGGGCCGCTGGGGGAACAGGGTGGAAAAGCTGCGCCGCTGCTCATCGAGCTGGAGGCCGCGGTGGGCACTCCAGAGGCGCTGATCGGGATCGCCGAAGCGATCCAGCCAGGCCCGCCGCTTGCAGCGCAGCCAGCTGCGCAACAGCCGGTCGGTGAGCGGAGGCTCTGGGAACACGCCAGCAACGCTAGGGCGGCGGCAGTGGCCGTCCGCCGCGCCGGCACCCGCTTGGCCGCAGGGGCCCCGGCTGGCTGCTAGCACCATGGCCAATGCCGCGAGCCCGCCGATGGCCTCAGCCCCCCTGCCCCTGGAGGCCAGCCCGATCGCCTTCGGCACCGATGGCTGGCGCGGCATCCTCGGGGTGGACATCACCGTGGAGCGGCTGCTGCCGGTGGCGGCCGCATCCGCGCGGGAACTGGAGTTCTCCGCCCCGGAGGGGCTGAACAGCCGCGAGATCGTGATCGGCTACGACCGCCGCTTCCTGGCACCGGAATTGGCGGAAGCGATCTGCAGCGCCGTGCGCGGGGCCGATCTGGTGCCGGTGCTGGCCGACAGCCCGATTCCCACCCCCGCCGCCAGCTGGGCGGTGGTGGAGCGGGGCGCCCTGGGGGCCCTGGTGATCACCGCCAGCCACAACCCCCCCGAGTGGCTGGGCCTGAAGATCAAGGGCCCCTTCGGCGGTTCGGTGGAGGGCGACTTCACCAAGCGCGTGGAAACGCGCCTGGAGGCGGGCGGCATCACGGTGCCGATCCCGGGCGAAACCCTCCGCTTCGACGCCATGGCCGCCTACCTGGCCGGCCTGAAGGCCAAGATCAACACGGGAGCCCTCAGTGCCGGCCTGGAGCGCCTCGGCTGGCAGGTGATCGTGGATCCGATGCACGGTTCCGCCGCCGGCGGCCTCAGCCGCCTGCTGCCGGAGGCCGCCGCCAGCGACCACCTGCGCGAGATTCGCGCCAACCGCGACCCCCTGTTTGGCGGCAACCCGCCGGAACCACTGGCCCCCTATCTGCAGCAGCTGATCGCCGAGGTGCGTGCCTCCACCCTGGCCGGCCGGCCGGCGGTGGGCATCGTGTTCGATGGCGATGGCGACCGCATCGCGGCGGTGGATGAACAGGGCCGCTTCTGCAGCACCCAGCTGCTGATGCCGCTGTTCATCGATCATCTGGCCCGGGCCAAGGGGCTGCCGGGCGCAGTGGTGAAAACCGTGAGCGGCTCCGATCTGATGCAGCTGGTGGCGGAACAGCTGGGCCGCAGCGTGTTGGAGAAGCCTGTGGGCTTCAAGTACATCGCCGCAGAGATGCTGGCGGGCGAGGTGCTGGTGGGCGGCGAGGAATCGGGCGGGGTGGGCTTCGGCGGTCACCTGCCCGAACGCGACGCCCTCTATGCGGCCCTGCTGCTGATCGAGGCCCTGGTGGAGGGCGGCCAGCCCCTGGGGGAGCGGATCGATGCCCTGCAGCAGCGCTGCGGTGGCGCCGCCGCCTACGACCGCCTCGACCTGCGCCTGCCCGACATGGCCACCCGCCAGCGGCTGGAGGACCTACTGGCCGCCACGCCGCCCGAGGAAGTGGCCGGCGCTGCGGTGCAGGAGGTGATCACCACCGATGGCGTGAAGCTGCGCCTCGGCCCCAGCCACTGGCTGATGCTGCGCTTCTCCGGCACAGAACCGCTGCTGCGGCTCTACTGCGAGGCACCCAGCGCCGAGCGGGTGGCCGAGGTGCTGGCCTGGGCCCGCCAGCTGGCCGAGGCGATCTGAAAACGGCACCTGATGGCAGCACGTCATGGCGGCACGTCATGGCGGCACGTCATGGCGGCAGCATCGGCATGTGAGACCACATCCAGCGCCTGAGTGGTCCCCATGCCGACACCCAAAACCGCCTGGCCCACCAACCCACCTGAACCGATGACAGCCCAAGCCCCACCCACTGTTCTGGTGATCGCCAGCGGCAATGCCGGCAAGGTGCGCGAATTCGGAGCCCTGCTGGCCGAACTCGGCCTGGAGGTACGGCCCCAGCCCGATGGACTGGAGGTGGAGGAAACCGGCGCCACGTTCGCCGAGAACGCCCGGCTCAAAGCCGAGGCGGTGGCCCGGGCCACCGGCTGCTGGGCCCTGGCGGACGATTCCGGTCTGAGTGTCGACGCCCTCGGCGGTGCCCCCGGCGTTCACTCCGCCCGCTACGCCGACAGCGATGCCGCCCGCATTGCCCGGCTGCTGCGGGAGCTGGATGCGGTGAACGCCGAGGCGATCGCCCGGGGGGAATCTCCCAACCGCTGCGCCCACTTCACGGCGGCTCTCGCGGTGGCTAACCCGGCCGGGGTGGTGGTACTGGAGGTGGAGGGGATCTGCAGCGGCACGATCCTGGAGGCCCCCCGCGGCGCGGGCGGCTTCGGCTACGACCCGGTGTTCTTCGTGCCCGAAGCGGGCCTCACCTTTGCCGAGATGCTCCACAGCCAGAAAGCCCAACTGGGCCACCGCGGCCGCGCCTTCGCCATGCTCAAGCCGCAGCTGCTGCAACTGGTTGAGCCTTGAGCCGTTGCCGCCAAGGGCACCCAGCGCTGCAGCCACCACTCCACGCCGCCGCTGATCACCATCGGGTCGCGGCGCACCAGGGCCTCGGCGCTGGCGTGATCCGGCGCCTCCAGCAGCAGCAGGCCGCCTCCGCCCGGACGACCCTCCGCATCCACCAAGTAGCCGCTGCGGATCGCCACCCCACCAGCCCGCAACTCCTCCACCCAGCGGCGATGGGCCTCCAGGTGGGGCTTCATGGCGGCGTAGGGGCGCAGGAACCGCTCCTGCTTCACGAACCAGGGCATCAGGCGAGCACGAAGCTGCCGTGCAGGCCGTGGGGCACCGCCAGGGGCAGCTCCAGCACGGCCAGCTCCGCCAGGCTCGCCGCATCCAGGATCACCAGATCACTGGCGCAGCGGGCGCCGTTCCAGATCATGCACAGCACCCAGCCGTCGTCTTCAGCGCTGGCGCCGGGGCGGGGCACCATCACCGGCTCGCTCACAAAACCACGCGGCGCCGCACTCCACACCCGCCGCTCACCATTGATCAGATCGAGCTTCTTGATCGCCTGCAGCGGGTCGTTGCCGGTTTCACGCTCCGCCACCGCCATCCAGGCAAACCGGCTGGGCAGGCCTTCGCGCTCCGGGTTCACCATCGCGAACTCACAGCAGCGCTCGCTCAGGCGCGTGGTGTTAACCGACCCATCGACGAGATTGATGCGGCACTGCTCCAGCAGACCCTCCGGCAGCAGCTCGAAATCAATAGCGCGGAAGTCGTCGTCGGGCCCGATCGAGGGGAAATCGCTGTAGTAGATGCTCTCCACCGTCACCGTGTCGCCCTCCTCCCAGGCGTTGAGGTGGTGGAACACGAAGCCGTCGGGGGCATCGAGGATGCGGGGTGCCTGGCCGGCGAAGGCGCCGCTGTCGCGCGGAATCAGCCAGAACTTGGCCTGCCCGCCCGGTTTCGACTGCAAACACTGGGCTGCACCCTTGCGACCCAACACATAGGGCAGCGGGTTGAAGGCGATGGCGTTCTGCAGAAACACCGCCCAGTTGGGGGTGATGGCGAAGTCGTGCAGAAAGGCGAAGCCGTTGAAGCTGTCGCGGCGCTCACTGAGCAGCTGGCCGGCCTTCACGCCGGAGGCCGGGTCGTCCTCCACGGCGAACTCCATCAGTCGGATCGTGCTGCGCGGCCCGGTCTTCACGCCGAAGGTCACCATGCGCGGGGCACCGTGGTGGCCCGGATCGAAGCGGGGGTGGGCGCTGAAGGCCTCACCGGGCTTGAGCACGCCATCCAGCAGCGAGAGGCCGCGGGTCTCGAGCGTGTCGGGGTCGAGGGCGTGGGGCTCGGCCGCCTCCCACAGGGCCAGCAGTTGATCGCCGAGACGCACCACATGGGTGTTGGCGATGTTCTTGAGCCGCAGGTCGAAGGCATTGGCCACAGGCCCGCCCGGCTTCTGGCTGCCGAACACGCCGCGGTAGAGCACCTTGCCGGCCTGCTCCTCCGCCAACCAGCCCTCGGTGCGCACAAAGCGGTTGCGCAGCTGCGCCTTGCCGCCCGCAAAGCGCAGGGCGGTGATCATGCCGTCGCCATCAAAGGGGTGATGCACCCACTGGCCGCCGCGCTCCAGCCGCCCGGGGCCATTGCGATACAACGTGCCCACCAGCTCCTGGGGAATCTCCCCACGGGCCGCCGTGAGCTCCACCCCATCGAGCTCCACCCCCACATTGCGGAAGGCGCTGGCCCAGTCGGCGCGGTCATAAGCGGGGGAGGCGGACTGAGCGCTGGGGGCGACGGTCATGGCGAGGGCCATCGGGGCGAAACCCCATCATCCCGTAACGGAGTGTGAAGCGCTGTGGTCCTGGTCGAGCCAAGGACCGCAACAAATTGGTGGTCCGACTACTCGGCAATGGATGCGAGCAGTTTTTGTGTATGGGCGTGAGCAAATGGGCCTAATTGACCCCAAAAGCTGCCCCGAGTGGTTCAGAGCATCGATGGCAATCGCCTGAGAAACCAAGTCAGACTCATCTGGAATACATCCTGACGGCGCTCAGTCCTGAATGCCCAATCTCAGCTTGTGGGCCAAGGTGCAGATTGCGAAAGATTTCTATACCAGGTATTCGAACCACCACATTAGCCTCAGGCACTCGCGGCAAACTGGACACATGGGGCATAGTTTCTCCCAAGGCACGACGGTAGTGCGCTGGCGGATCAGGGGAAGGAGGGCGTTCGGAAGCTGCTGCCCCAGCTGAGGGTGAAAGCCACCGCGCGGCCACTTCCCCCTGAATTGGTGAGATTGGCTCCAGAAAGGGTGAGGTAAAGGGGTGTTTGCCGCAGCGGCACATACGACAACGAGGCGTTCAGGCCCCGCCCAGCCCAACCGGCACTCACGCCGAGATTTGGCGCCAGATCGACGCCCACCGATGCCAGCAGGCCATCACTGATCTGACCAGCAGGGTCCAGGCGCTGGAAACGTCCACTGCCACCACCCAGGTTGATCTGCATGGTCTGGCGGAATGTGGGATTGTTCGGCCGCAATGGCCATGCAGCCGTGATCACGCCATAGGGAGATCCACCAGGCTTGGGCCACCGCCCATAGGAGGCCAGCCCAAGCCAACCGCCACCAAGCTGAAGCCTGAAGGTGTCGGTACTGATCAGTTCACGACCAACCCGCACATCGAAACTGCCTCCATTGGCGGTATCAGCCAGACTCTCGAGATTGAAGTCGAGTTCAACCGCCACGAGGCGACGGGAATTGCCAAAGCCAAGGCCCACATTGACGCTGCCATCAGTCCGCCAAGCCCGTTCGAGTCCAGCATCGTCAAAGCCGTCGTAGCCATAGATCGAAGAGGACACAAAATATTCGCCCCATTCGGCCACGAACGCCGTTGGAATCTGGGTTGGATTCAGGTTGGGCGCCTTGTAGGTGGCTGGCGCGCCGTTGGTTGGCGAGGGATCTACACCAGCTGGTGAAGCCGCCATCGGCTCTTCAGTCGAGAGCTGCTGAGCACTTGCCCATCCGGACAGGCCGAAAATGGCCATCCCCAACACCAGGAGGGGAAGCGGACAACCACGGATGAACGGCATCGATCAGGCCTCCAGACAAGACATGCCGGAGCGTTGCGGCAGCGGCAGCTGCTGGAGCAACCAGCCCAGAACATCGCTCTTCAATTGCCAGTTCTCATGGCCAGTGGCGAGCGGCATCCACCGCGGCTGGGGTGCGTGGAAATACACCAATCCGCACACCTCTGGGAATCGCGGTAATGCGGTGAGTGCATCGCTGAGCCACCGCTGTTGATCGGATGAGGAGCCACTCACTCCCGCCTCCGCCACAAGCAGAGGGCGTCCAAAGCGTCGCTGTAGCCAGCGCCTCTGCTCGAGCTGTTGGGCAAAGCTTTCCAATGCGTGATTGGCCGTCCAGGCACGACTGGCGTAGATGGAGATCCCAAGAACATCAACATAGTGATCACCTGGCCAATAGAGATCAGCTCTCGAACTACCTGCTGGTGACCACACCCAACGGATATTGGCGGGACGGTGGCCGGCCACCTTGGTGTACACATAGTGATAGAGGCGAATGTAGCGACTAGGATCGCTATATCCCCATGGATATTGGCCAGGCTTGTCCATCTCATGGGCGAAGCGCAGCAACACAGGCCCAGGATGATTGGCAAGGGTGCGTGTGATGGCCGTGATAGCCTGATCGTGACGACCGTTGAGAACATCACCCAGAAGGTCATCATTGTCGCGCCCTGCCGCCCGATCAGGGAAAGGTTCCAACGTGAGCAATGGCAGGCGTTGCTGTTGGTGTGCTGAAGCCAGAAAAGACTGCAGTCGCGGCAAGGCCTGAGTGTCGTTCCAGTCCAGGAAAAGAACCGCGAGATCCAACGGCGCCTGTTGTGCCGAAGTTTCCTGATATTCGTACAGACCCAACAGCGGTGGAGTGGGGGGGGTGGATGCGATGTGATTGAGGAACACGAGCATGGCCGTGGTAACAGCAGAAGCTATTACCAGCGCCAGAGGTTGCAATGCACGCATGGATTCACAAGGATTGAAACGGTGCGGCTGGCAGGCTCTGCAAGGGCGCCACAAGTTGAGGCAGCCGCAACCAGCCGCAGCAAAGGGTGAGCAACACCGCCATGCCGGCCAGGCCGTAATGGGGAAGATGGCGACGCAGGGATTGGTCACCCTGGCGATGGCTCAGGGCCGCCACCGCCAGGGCCGTGCAAGCAAAAAGGCCAGTGGTCATCAAGGTGAGCAATACATACCCCGTGGACGAACGTGCCGAATCGCCGAGGATGAAGGCAGCTGCCACACCAATCAACACCGCCAGCAGATAGGGCAACAGATAAGCCAAGGGCAAGGGGTCGCCGGACGACTGCTTGCGGGTGATCCGAAAGGTGACAGGACGCGGCCAGAAGCGCTCTTCCACCGCACGCCATACCCCAGCGAGGATCCAGGGTCCACGGCTCAGTTCAAACAGAGCCTGCTCCCAGGAAAACAGCCTTGCAGTCGTGGGACGCAGCAGGCCGCAACGGCGCAGCTGCAACACAGGTAAAACAGTGAGTACAATCTGCAGTGTGCTGAAGGCAAGAAACAGAGGATAGTTGATATTCATCCATGGCTTGTCGAGCAACAGCGCCAACACCGGGAGTGCCAGAGCTGAAAAACTCAAACCGCCGCGCAGGGGATAGAACACCTGGGCATAGAGAAACTGGAGGCGCATATGCGGCGACAGCCGATGAACCAATGCTGGAAAGTGCCGCAGCAAAATCGTCGTCAGACTGCAAGACCACTGAAACTCCTGCACCATGGCATCCTCAAAGGTCTCCGGGCCAAGGCCATAACAGATGGCTCGGTGGGCAAACGCGCCACGCCAGCCCTGGGCATTGAGCAACAACGTGGTGGAGTGGTCTTCTGCCAATTCAGGGCCAAGCCCACCGATCTCCTGCAGGGCGCGAGTATGCACCGCGTAATGACTGCCAATACAAAGGGGTGCCCAGGCTCCGTTGAAACCAAGCTGCATCGGGCCATGAAGCACGGCCTCGGCAAAAAGGCGCCCACGGCCCACCCAGCTGCGCAAGGCATTAGCACTGCAAATGGAGGGTGCCGCGACATAACCCACAGTCGAGTCGTTGAATGGCTGCAACATCGCTAGCAGGTAGCCAGGCTGCGGTACATGATCAGCATCGAGCTGCACCACAACGTCGTAGTTGGTGTAGCCGTAGTGGTCGTAGAAATAGGCGAGGTTGCCTTCCTTGCACCGGGTTCGGCGTGGCCAGCTCGACCGGTGATACTCCGCCACCCCAGCGCGAGTAGAGAGCCGAACCCCATGCTGCTCGCACCAGCCGCGTACCGCTTCACTGGGCTGTTCATCAGCCAACCAGGTGTCGTGCTCTGGCGCCTGGGCGAGCATCTCCAGCAATGTGCTTTGCACCAGGGGCCAGGGTTCCGATGGAGCCTTGGTCACCACCATGGCCACCCGCAATCCGGGCGGAACGGGAAGCTCAGGCCGAACCTGCCGCATCCGCAGAAACAGATAAAATGGCCAGATGGCCATTCCTGTGGCGTAGATCAGTAGCACCAGGTTGAGCAGGGTTCCCGGAACGCTCACCCACACAGCGGGTTGCAATGCCCAGCGCCAGAATGCCAGTGTGCCTACCACCCACAGCAGTACCAAGAGCAGCAGGATGCGACGCTGCGGAGGCGACAAAACCGGTACGAAGATCCCTTCAGTCATCGTCATCAGGAGAGCACCACAGCGCGTCGTCCAAGGCCTTTGATGGCCTGCCGTTGGCGCTCCCAAGCCATCGCATCGGCCACAATGCGATCGAGACCCGAATAGTGAGGGATCCAGTTGAGTATTTGGCGTGCTTTAGAGGCATCACAGATCAGCGCTGGCGGATCTCCCAGGCGGCGTGGCCCCTTACGAATGGGAACAGGTCGTTGGCTGAGCCGTTCCACGCAGTGCACCACCTCAAGTACGGAATGCCCCCTGCCGGTTCCGAGGTTGAAATCAGTGCTGAAGCCCCCGGCTATCAGGTAGTCAAGAGCTGCGATGTGGGCACTGGCCAGATCGCGCACATGGATGAAATCACGAATGGCAGTGCCGTCGGGGGTCTCAAAGTCGTCGCCATGGATCGAAAGCGGGACACCATCGATCGCAGCCTGGATCGCCAATGGAATCAGATGGGTTTCCGGGGCATGGCATTCACCGCAGCCATTCTGGTGATCAGCACCAGCGGCATTGAAATAACGCAGCGTTACCGAGGTGAAGCGGTGCTGCCGGGCCAGATCTTCCAACATCCACTCCAGCGCGAGCTTGCTGCGGCCATAAGGGTTGATCGGCACCCGGGGCGATAGCTCGCGAATGGGCAGCACCGGAGGCACGCCGAACACGGCGCACGATGAGGAAAACACCACCGCCGGCGGTTTCTCTGGGCGGTAAGCCACCGCCTCCTGCAGCAATCCCAACGCGTCAACTGTGTTGACCTGGTAGTAGTGATCAGGTTGTTCGCTGGACTCCCCCACGTAGGCCAGTGCTGCAAAATGCAGGATGGCGTCGATCTGATTTTGGTCCAGCACGCGACGCAGCAAAGCCCGATCAGCAAGGGCTCCCACTACAAGCGGCACACCATGGGGGGCCACCAGTTCGGAGAAGCCACGGCTGAGGTCGTCGAACACCACGGGATGATGTCCCGCCTGCTTGAGGGGGCCGAGCACATGGCAACCCACGTAGCCCGCCCCACCTGTCACCAACACGTTTGCCATCAGTTCAAGCCCCCGCGTCCGATCTGCCAGGTATCGAGGCCGTGGGACTCTGCTTCAGCGAGATTGGTGCCGCGACGGGCATCAAACACCCATCCGGGTTGGCGCATGCGGCTCGCCAGGTCAGCCCAGTCAAGTTGCTTGTATTGATGCCAGTCGGTGAGAATCAGAACCGCATCGGCACCATCACACGCTGTTTCAACACTGGCGGCCTTCTCAAAACCACCAACTGCCGGTAGGCCGTCGTCACTCATGGACAACAGACTGCGCATCGCCCCATCGTCCACCCTGGGGTCGTGGATGCTGAGGCTTGCTCCATCGTGCAACAGATCACGGCAGATGCCGATCGCCGGACTTTCCCTGGTGTCGTTTGTGTCGGCCTTGAAAGCAAAGCCCAGTACGGCAATCCGCTTGTCGCGCAAGGTGCCGAAGAGTGTCTTCACAATCATTTGAGAAATGCGTTTCTGTGACCAGCCATTCAGGTCGAGCACCATGCGCCAATAGCGAGCCACCTCATCCAGGCCATAGTGCTCAGCCAGGTAGATCAGGTTCAGCAGATCTTTTTTGAAGCAACTGCCGCCAAAACCAGGACCAGACTTCAGGAATTCAGCACCAATCCGCCGATCGGCACCAATCGCACGACGCACTTCCTCCACATCAGCGCCTGTGGCTTCGCAGATACCCGCAATCGCATTGATGGAGGAGATGCGCTGGGCCAGGAAAGCGTTGGCCGTTAGCTTGGCCAACTCCGCAGACCAGAGATTGGTGGTGATGATACGGCTGGACGGCACCCAGTTGGCATAGATCCCTGCCAAGGCATTCACCGTTGCATCACACTGCCCTCCTACCAGCACTCGGTCGGGATTCTGGAGGTCATCGATGGCGGTACCTTCCGCCATGAACTCCGGATTGGAGAGGATTTCGAACCTCGCGTTGGTGGAACAGTCGAGGATCCGACGCAAGCCATCCGCTGTACGTACTGGCAGTGTGGAGCGCTCCACAACGATGGTGGCGCCCTGAGCGGAATCAGCAATCTGGCGGGCGGCTTTCTCAATGAAGGTGAGGTCGGCAGCAGCGCCCGCGCCATGACCACGATGCTTTGTGGGTGTATTCACCGACAGGAACACCATATCGGCGCGCCGGATCGCACCAGCAACATCCGTGGAGAAATACAGATTGTGGCCTCGGACACGATCCAGCACCTGCTGCAAACCGGGTTCGTAAATCGGTAGCGATGCACCATTTAGGTTGTTCCAGGCGTCGATACGTTGTTGATCAACATCAACCACCTCAATGTCAACACCGGGGCTGGAATCGGCCATCACGGCCATCGAGGGGCCGCCCACATAGCCGGCACCAATGCAGCAGATCTTGCTGACCATGGAAAGAGAAGACGATGGTACGAAAAGGATTCAGAGTGCAATCAGGCCAGCCTGATTCAGCTGGCCAGCCAGATCGGTAATTGTTGCCTGCAGGCCTTGGTCGAGGTCGACATTGGGACGCCAACCCAGAAACATTTCAGCCCTCTCAATTGAAGGGCACCGGCGCTGTGGATCATCAATGGGCAGAGGTTGATGCACCACCGCCAGGCCTGGACGAACGAGGGCAATCACACGACTAGCCAACTCGGAAATGGTGATCTCATTAGGATTGCCAAGATTCACGGGACCTTCCATCTCAGCATGATTCATCAGAGCTAACAGGCCTTCAACAAGATCGTCGCAATAACAGAAGCTGCGGGTCTGCTCGCCATTGCCATAGATAGAGAGAGGCTCGCCCCTGAGGGCCTGGCTGATGAAATTGGTTACTACACGGCCATCGGATGAACTCATCCGAGGGCCATAGGTATTGAAGATGCGAGCCACCGCAACCGAAACCCCATGCATGCGGGCATAATCGAAGCACAATGTCTCCGCCATGCGCTTTCCTTCGTCGTAGCAAGCACGTGGCCCGGTGCAGTTCACATTGCCGCAGTTGCTCTCCACTTGGGGCGATACCAGAGGGTCGCCATACACCTCACTGGTTGAGGCCAGCAGCAAGCGAGCCCCGCAGCGCTTGGCAAGCCCCAACATATTGAGCGTTCCAATCACGCAGGTTTTAGCGGTGGCAATTGGATTGCGCTGGTATTGACGCGGTGATGCGGGACAGGCGAGGTGCCAGATGCGATCCACCTCAATCCTGAAGGGCTCCACCACATCGTGGCGGATCAGCTCAAAACGAGGATTGTGCAGCCACTGCGCCACATTGGCTCGGGATCCCGTTTGGAAGTTGTCAAGACATATCACATGGTTTTGGGGATCCGCCATCAAGCGGTCGATGAGGTGAGAGCCGATGAAACCGGCTCCGCCCGTTACCAAGTGCCGCATTCAATTGCATGGTGATTGTCATGAGCACGCTAGGAGGGAGATTTGAGTGGACCTGCTGATACCTCAAAATCGAGGTGCGGCTACCGCGAGCTGCTTCGAGCTGCGTCAGAGGTGCTGTAATTGCGCGAACATTGCCACCCTTATGGAGGTGATGCGTAACTTCACTGCAGCCGGCCTGCCGATTCAAAATGCACAGATCCCGATCAGCCATTCTCCCTGGCTTTGACACACTGAGGCTGCTCGGCGCCGTTTTGGTGTTGCTCTCCCACTCCTACCTTATTGCCCAAGACAGTGAGGCCTCTGAGCCACTCCAGCTTCTGCTGAAGGGGGAAAAGAACATTGCAGGGCTCTACGGAGTTTTCACATTCTTTATCATCAGTGGCTACCTACTGGCCCGATCGCTGCACCATAATCCCAGCATCCTGCGATTCGCGATCAATCGCTGTATGCGCCTGCTGCCTGGCTTCACCTGCTGCACGCTCTTCTGTGCCCTGGTGGTGGGGCCTCTCTGCAGCAGTTTGAACCCCATCAGCTACTTCTCGAGCGGCGGCTGGCTCCCCTACATCAGGCAATCACTCGCCACTCTGGGCGATGCTCCATTGCCGGGAGTATTCAACTACGTTGGCTCCATTGCCCAGGTGGTGAATGGCTCCCTGTGGTCACTGCAGGCGGAGGCACTCTGCTACGTACTCCTGCTAGTACTTTGGATTGTGCTGCCTAGCCCGGGATGGGTAGCCGTGCTGCTCGGAACACTGGGGATCTCGATCCTGATCCAACCAGCGCTGAGCACGGTGATTCCCGTGATCGGCTATCCGCTGCCCTACTTTGCTGCGGGTGTGCTGGTGTGGTGGCTCACCCACCATCTCGGCGAGAGCCGGCCCATCGCCCATCTCTGTGCTGCGGGCCTCTTGGCCGGTGCGTTGCTGGGCTGCCCCCACCAGGCATTCGCCAGTTTTGGTGCCTATCTCGTGATCCAGATCGGCCACCAGCGCAGCCCGATCAGTGGCTGGATCGAGCGCACGGGGGATCTCTCCTACGGGCTCTATCTCTTTGGCTGGCCCGTGCAGCAGATGCTTCGCCAGTTTCTTAGCCTGCGCGATCCCCTGCTGATGTTCGCCCTCAGCACGGTGATCACACTGGTGCTGGCCTGGTGTCTGTTCCATGCTGTTGAAAAGCCGGCCATGGCGTTGCGTCAGCCGCTGTTGCAGTGGTTTTCCCGCTGGAGGCCCTCACAAATTGGCTGAGGGGCCGCTGCTGGTTTAAGCCAGCAGGCCATCAATCCGGCGGGCCAGCTCCAGATCCAGGTTGGAGAGGCCGCCGAGGTCGTGGGTGGTGAGCTCGATCACCACCCGGTTCCACACATTGCTCCACTCGGGATGGTGGCCCATCGCCTCGGCGATCAGGGCCACTTTCGCCATGAAGCCGAACGCCTCCATGAAGTTGTCAAAGCGCAGCTCACGGCGCAGCTTGTCGTGCTGCAGGGTCCACTCGGGACAGGCAGCGGGCAACGACTCACGTTGCTCTGGGCTCAGGAGAATCGCAGCCATGGCACGGGGAAATCAGGGGATCGACCGCTGGAGGGTTCCAACAGGGGCTCACCATGGCTAATCATCAGGGCAGACGGATGGAACCCATGGGCCAACGCCTTGTTCTTGCCGCCGCCTGCGCCGTGATCGGCGGTGGCCTGAGTCTGCTGCCGTGACCCCCTTCACTGATCCAGGCGCAATGAGAGTGGGTGGTTATCCAGCAGCTGTTTGAGCTCCCTCCAGGGACGTACGCTCCTGGAGGGCGCATAGGGCCTAAGGGTGTTGTACTTCCAGTACTAGCGATCGGCCAAGGCCTGAGTCTCGATCAATGTGGTGAACAACTCGGTGCTCAGGCATTCGTCCCTGAACTGTCTGTTGTAGACGCAGTTGAGCGGCGCTTATACGACTCGGCAAAACCGGTCTGCCACGCTGATCTGGGCTCGATGTATGCCGTGGTGGCGCAGCTGCTTTTGCACCAACGCTTGAGGGCGTGGGCGATGAACTCACGGCCTTTATCGCTGCGGATGAACGTCGGTGGCAGGTAGAGGCTGGACGAGCTGGCGTGGGAGGAAGTCCTGGCGCTTACGGGGGACGTGAAGTGCATCGAGGCGGTGCGCATGCACTCGCTGGACCTGAATCGGGACGCCTGAATCGGCTGGCGTCGCTCTCCAAGCCAGTTTGATGCACTTCGAAGCGCTTAATCTCCAGCCTCAGCTAGAGCCGATGTTGCCGCACATGTGCTGATTTTCCTGCTTGGTGGGGTGGTGCTTCCTAGGAATGCATGGGGCGCTTCTTGGTTCCCCAGTTTTCTTCGCAGATTGATCCATGTCTAAGTATGTGATGCTTGCCGATCTCGAGGCCCAGCACGTCAATGGTGGCTGGGGATCTCGCTTCAGCTTCTTCAGCGCGTCGCTCAAAAATGTGTCCACCAATGTTGGTCAGACCAATACGGCCAACAACCTCGGTCTGGGCGTGCTGTTCGGTGCCGGCAATGCCACCAGCGAACAGCTGAACATCGCCAACGTGGGCACTTTTGTGCTCTGATCCCAGCTCGGGCATCGCTTTTCACCTACTCATTATCGTTTCACGGAACCGTAACCATGACCCGTTTTACCATTCTTGCCGATGATCGCGCTGAGCTGATCAGCGGTGGCTGGGGCTCCACCCGCATCAGCCTGTTCAAGGCCACCAAAGCCGAAACCAATCTCGGTCAGGGCAACCAGGTGAGCAACCTGGGCCTGGGGCTGCTGGCCGGCTATGGCAATGCTCAGAGCCTGCAGGGCAATTCTGCTGGCATCCTCACCTTGGTGGGCTGAGTTGCCTTGATGTTGGGGCCTTTCCGAAGGCCCTTCCTGTTCCTTTGCTGAGCAACCCCATGGTTTATCTGTCTGATGATCGGGCTGAGCTTCTGGTTGGTGGCTTCCAGATTATCGTGAGTCCTACGATCGCTGTTTCCAGCGCTGTTGTCACCGGGCTTCAAGGCAACTCTGGCACCGCTGTTGGTGTCGGCGTGCTGGGCAATGCCGCCTCGTTCCTTTCTCAGGGCTCAGGCCTCATTCTCTCCACCTATCTGGCTAATCTCGCCGCCTGATAGGCCCTCTGCCTGAGTCTTCTGGACTCGGGCTTTTCCTTTGTTTTGATCATTCCTTGAGCAGCGCCATGGATTTTTTGTGCGAACGTCAGGCCGAATACATCTCCGGCGGCCATCGTCCGTCGATGGGCCATGGACGGGCTCCGATCGCCTCGTTGCTGCGTGGGCTGCTGGGGCGCCAGGTCGGCAGCCCGATGGGGCCGGCCGGGTCCATCACAACCAACGTGAACCAGATCAATCTCGCCTTCAATATCGTGATGAATGGTGGTTCGATCGTGAACAACCAGCTCAACGGTCTTGACCTCTCCGTGGTGGGCTGAGGCTGTGGCGTTGTTGTTCTGAGTTCCGGCGTACCCCCTGCGATTTTCCATCCCCGATGGCCGTTTCCACCTGGCTGGATCCCGCCAGCCTGCCCCGCTGGCTGCGCCTGTTTCCCGGCCTGTCCGATGCACTGCCGCAGGCTGCCTGTGTGCGGCAGTACGACGAGGAAGACTGCGGTGCGGCCTGTCTGGCCACCGTGTGCCAGAGCCATGGCGAGCACCTGCCGTTGTCGTTGGTGCGCCATCGGGTGGGAACCTCGGCGCAGGGCACCACCCTGCTGGGGCTCAAGCGTGGGGCCGAGAGCCTGGGCTTCCATGCCCGACCCGCCAAGGCGGACGCCTCCCTGCTCGACGATCTCAGCGCGCTACCCCTGCCGGTGATCTGCCACTGGCAGGGCTGCCACTGGGTTGTGCTGCACGGCTGGCGTGGCGATCAGCTGCTGGTGGCCGATCCCGCCTGCGGCCTTCGCCGGCTCTCGCGGGAGGTGTTCCTGGCCTCCTGGAGCAATGGCGTGCTGCTGCTGCTGGAGCCTGATCCCCAGCGTTTCCCGGTGGTGGACAGCGCCCGGGAGGGCTGGCGGGCTGGCAAGGGCCTCGGGGTGTTCCTGCCCTACGTGCTGCCGTTCCGGCGGCTGTTGCTGCAGGCCCTGGGCCTGAATCTGGCGATCGGCGTGCTCGCCCTCGGCATGCCTCTATTGATGCAGATTCTCACCGACGACGTGCTCGTGCGCGGCGATGGTGAAATGCTTCGCAGCCTGGCCATCGGCATCCTGGTGCTGTTCCTGCTGCGGGCCCTGCTCAGCCTGCTGCAGGGCCTCCTGGTGGGCCATTTCGGCCAGAAGCTGCAGCTGCAGATGGTGCTGCACTACGGCCAGCACCTCCTGCGCTTGCCGCTCACCTATTTCGAGAGCCGCCGCAGCGGCGAAGTGGTGAGTCGCCTCGACGACATTCAGAAACTCAACCAGCTGATCGCCAACGTGGCCCTGGGGTTGCCGGGACAGTTGTGCATTGCCCTGATCTCTCTGGTGTGGATGGCGCAGTACAGCGGTGCGCTCACCCTGGCGGCCCTGCTGGGCTATGCCCTGGTGATCGGCTGCCAGTTGGCGGTGTTGCCCGCCCTGCATCGCCGCACCCAGGGGCTGCTGGTGCAGTCGGCGGAGAACCAGGGCTTCCTGGTGGAGCTGTTCCGCGGCCAGGCCCTGCTCAAGACCACCCAGGCCAGCCCCCAGGCCTGGCAGGAGTTTCACCGCAACCAGGGCCGCCTAGCGCGGTTGGCCTGGAGTGTGGGCCTGCTCGATCTCAAGGCGAGCACCGCCACCGGCCTGCTGGGCAACGTGACCAGTGTGGTGCTGCTCTGGTACGGCAGCTCCTTCGTGCTGAGCCAGCAACTGAGCATCGGCCAGCTGCTGGCCTTCAACGGCATGGGTGCCAACGTGCTGGGCTTCCTCGCCGCGCTGGGGGGCCTCAGCCAGGAGCTGATCACCTCGCGGGTGGTGATGGCCCGGCTCGACGATGCCCTGCAGCATCCCGATGAAACCAGCCTGGTGCGGGGCCAGCAGCAGGCCCTGATTCCCCCCGACGCTGAAATCCAGTGCAGTGATCTCTCCTTTCATCACCCGGGCCGCTGCGCCCTGATGGAGCACCTTGATCTGCGCATCCCCGGCGGCCTCACCACCGCCCTGATCGGTGAATCCGGCTGCGGCAAGAGCACCCTCAGCAAGCTGATCGCCGGGCTCTATCCGCTGCAGCAGGGCACGATCCACTACGGCCCCTTCAGTTCCCGCGATCTGAGCCTGGAGTGCCTGCGCCAGCAGGTGGTGCTGCTCCCCCAGGACGACACCTTCCTGAACCGCTCGATCTTCGAGAACTTTGTGTTCGCCTATCCGGAGCTCAGCTACGAGCAGGTGGTGGAGCTCTGCCGGCTCACCCTGGCCGACGACTTCATCCGGCATCTGCCGGATGGCTACGGCACGGTGCTGGGCGAATTCGGCGCCAACCTCTCCGGTGGCCAGCGCCAGCGGCTGGCCCTGGCCAGGGCCCTGGCCAGCAATCCGCCCGTGCTGCTGCTCGATGAATCCACCTCGGCCCTGGATCCTGTGCTGGAGGCGCGGGTGATGGACCGGCTGCTGGCCCACCGCCGCGGGCGCACCACCATCCTCGTGAGCCACCGGCCCTCGGTGATCCTGCGCGCCGACTGGATCGTGTTCATGGAACAGGGAGCGGTGCGCCAGCAGAGCCACCCCCATGACCTGCGCGATCACATCCAGGTTGCGCCCTACCTGCAAGCCGCCTGATGACGACACCCTCTTCCGATCTGCCCGTGCCGGGCCGTGCCGACGCCCTCGCTGAGCCGTCTCAGCCGGTGCTTCCCCCCACCCTGATGGGGGTGAGCAACGACGACTTCCTGCCAGGCCCTGGCCCCTGGGCCTCGGCCCTCGGCCGGCAGCTGGTGGTGCTGCTGCTTCTGGGCAGCGGTGCCCTGGCCCTGTGGCCGATGCGCGAAACCGTGAAAGCTGCCGGGGTGGTGCGCCCCCGTGGTGAGAACACGGTGGTGCAAACCGAGCTGGGGGGCACCGTGCTGCGGGTGCTGCTGCGGCCCAACCAACCGGTGCGGGCCGGTGAGCTGCTGGCGGTGTTCGATAGTCGGCCGCTGCAGGCTGAACGCCGCCAGCTGCAGGAGGAGCTGGCCACACTCGAGGGCCAGCTCCTCCAGGCCCGCGATGAGCAGCGCTCCCTGGCAGCCCAGGCCAGTGCCCTGGATCGCCTCAGTGATTCGCTCACCGATGCGTCGCGCCGGGGGGTGGAGCAGGCCCAGGCCGCCCTGGCCTTCGACCGCAGTGAGTTGGGACGCTACCGCTCGCTCCTGGAGAGCGGGGCCGTGCCCCGCAGCCTGGTGGAGGAGAAGCAGGCGCGCCAGATCGTGAGCCAGTCGGAGGTACTCAAGGCGTTGCAGGGCGTGTCCGAGCAGCAGGCCCGCGGGCTGAGCGAACGGGCCCGGCTGCGCCAGAGCATTTCCCAGGCCCGTTCCTCCGCCGATGAGCTGCGCAAGCAGGTGGCCCAGCGGCGTACGCGGCTGCAGCAGGTTCAGCGCGGCATTGAGCAGGCCAGCGTGCGGGCGCCGATCAGTGGTTCGGTGCTGAACACCAACCTGCGCCATCCCGGCCAGGTGCTCCAGCCCGGGGCGGTGATGGCGGTGCTGGCCCCGCTCGGCCATCGCTTCGAGCTGAAGCTGCAGGTGCCCGCCGACCGCATCAGTCAGCTGCGTGTCGGTCAGCCGGCCACCATCAAGCTGTCGGCCTGCCCCACCGCCGAGTTCGGCGTGTTGCCGGCCCGGGTGGCCAGCGTGTCGGCCGACACGGTGCCCCTGGAGGGGGCCTCAGGCGGGGGCAGCCGTGAAGCCGCCGCCTACCAGGTGCTGCTGCAGCCCGAGCGCATCGCCCTGAAGGGCCGTCAGAGCAGCTGCCAGCTGCGCCCCGGCATGGAGGCCAGCGCCGATGTGGTGACCCGCCGCACCACGGTGCTGGCGTTCCTGCTCAACAAGCTTCGCCTGGGCTCTTGATCCGATCGTCGAGGCGGGGGAAGCGCTCAGCGATCGGATCCCCCGTGAACTGGGCCACCCAGCCCTTGGGATTGTCGAAGAAGCGGATGGCGGTGAACTGCGGGGCGGGGCCCATGTCGAACTCAGCCCCTCTGAAAGCAAAGCAGATTGGTGCGAGTGCAACTCCCTGTGCGCTGCACCCCGGCAGCCGTTGGTACGACCATCGGACACTTCTCAGCCCCCCGCCCGCTCCAGCACACCCTTGCTGCTGGGCACCGCCCCAGCCCGGCGGGGATCCACCTCCGTGGCCATGCGCAGCGCCCGCGCAAAGGCCTTGAAACAGGCCTCCACGATATGGTGCGAATTCACTCCATCCAGCTGGCGGATGTGCAGGGTGAGGCCGGCGTTGTTGGCCACCGCCACGAAGAACTCCTTCACCAGCTCGGTGTCGTAGCTGCCGATCTTCTGGGCCGGGATCTGCAGGCCGTAGCTCAGGTGCGGCCGGCCGCTGCAATCCAGCGCCACCTGCACCAGGGCCTCATCCAGCGGCGCCAGGAAATGGCCGAAGCGGTGGATGCCGCGCCGATCCCCCAGGGCCTGGGCCAACGCCTGGCCGAAGGCGATGCCCACATCCTCATTGGTGTGGTGATCGTCGATGTGGGTGTCGCCCGTGGCCTGGATCTCCAGATCGATCAGGCCGTGGCTGCTGATCTGATGGAGCATGTGATCCAGGAACGGCACGCCGGTGCTCACCTGGCAGGCGCCAGTGCCGTCGAGCCCCAGGCTCACGCGCACGTCGGTTTCGCCGGTGACGCGGTGGATCGTGCCGGTGCGCATGGGTCTGCCCTCTGCTGCCAGTGTGCCGCTCACATCCCCGTGATGCAGTAGCCCGCATCCACGTAGATCACCTGGCCGGTGATGCCGGAGGCCAGGGGGCTGGCCAGGAAGGCGGCGGTGCCGCCCACTTCGTCCTGGGTCACCGTGCGGCGCAGGGGTGCCTTCTCCTCCACGTTGTGGATCATGTCGAGGATGCCGCCGATGGCGCTGCTGGCCAGGGTGCGGATCGGCCCGGCGCTGATGGCGTTCACCCGCACCTGCTTCTCGGGGCCCAGCTCAGCCGCCAGATAGCGCACCGAGGCCTCCAGGGCCGCCTTGGCCACGCCCATCACGTTGTAGTTGGGAATCGCCCGCTCGGCCCCCAGGTAGCTCAGCGTGATCACGCTGGCCCCCTCGTTGAACAGGGGCTTGGCGTAGCGGCACAGGGGGGCCAGGGAGTAGGCGCTCACCTCCAGGGCCCGGGCGAACCCCTCGGGGGAGATGGCGGAGTAGTCGCCGATCAGTTCGTCCTTGCCGGCGAAGGCCAGGCAGTGCACCAGCACATCGATCGAACCCCACTGCTCAGCCACGCGGGCGAACACCGCCTCGATCTGGGCCGGGTCCTGCACGTTGAGGGGCTCGAACAGGGTGGGCGCCAGGGGGGCGGTGAGCTCGCGCACCTTGCCCTCGAAGCGGCCCTTCTCATCGGGCAGGTAGGTGACCCCCAGCTCAGCGCCGGCGGCGTGCAGCTGCTGGGCGATGCCCCAGGCGATCGACTTGTTGTTGGCGATGCCCGTAACCAGGGCCTTCTTTCCGCGCAGATCCAGGAGCATGGGTTGGGGGCCGGGGCGATCGGTTGCAATGGGGCGATTCTCCCCCACCCCCTGTCGCAGCCCCATGGCCGAGCTGAGCCCGATCCACGGCGGGCGCCGTGCCGCGGAGCAGCGCCTGGCGGCGATCGACCCGGCCCGCTACGGCCGCAGCCGCAACCAGCTCGATGGCGCCGTGACCCGCCTCTCGCCCTACATCCGCCACGGCGTGCTCAGCCTGGCGGAGGTGCGCGATGCCGTGTTCGCCTGGCTGGATCACAGCGGCCAGCCACCGGAGGCCGCCGCCAAGCTGATCAACGAACTGGGCTGGCGCGACTACTG
>RGNC01000051.1 GCA_010029175.1 Synechococcaceae bacterium WB8_1B_136
CCGCCCACAAGATGAAGGTGCAGCGCGGCGCCCTGCCGGAGGACGCCGACGCCGGCGGCCGCAACGACAACACCCGCCTCAAGCGCTACATCGCCAAGACCACGATCAACCCGGCTATCGCCCATGGAATCGACAGCCAGGTGGGCTCGGTGGAGGTGGGCAAGCTGGCGGATCTGGTGCTCTGGAAGCCGGGTTTCTTCGGCGTGAAACCGGAACTGGTGCTCAAGGGTGGCTCCATCGTGTGGGCCCAGATGGGTGATGCCAACGCCTCGATTCCCACCCCAGGCCCGGTGCACGGCCGGCCGATGTTCGCCGCCTTCGGCAAGGCCCTGGCCCCCAGCTGTCTCACGTTTGTGAGCCAGGCCGCCCTCGACGACGACCTGCCACGCCGCCTGGGGCTGCAGCGGGCCTGTGTGCCGGTGCAGAACACCCGCGGCGGCATCAGCAAAGCGGCCATGAAGAACAACAGCGCTCTGCCGAAGGTGGAGGTGGACCCGCAGACCTATGAAGTGTTCGCCGACGGCGAACTGCTCACCTGTGAGCCGGCCGATGTGCTGCCGATGGCCCAGCGCTATTTCCTGCTCTGAAGCCCGCGCCAACGAAGCCGGTCGTTCCGTAGCAATGGTCACCCGGCAGGGCATGGGGGGTCTGCATAGTCGCGCCACCGCAGCCCCGTTATGTTCACGGACTACCGGCCCAACAAGGGCTACGACGAATACTTCAGCGCCAGCGATGAGCCGCGCGAGGCCCTGCGCCCCCTGCTCTCCTCCCTCGGGGCCCTCGGCCTGGAGGAGCTGAACCGCACCCATGCCGCGGCCGGCATGCTGCTCAAGCGCCTTGGCGCCACCTTCCGCCTCAACAATTCCGGCACCCGTGGCGGCGAGCGCATCCTGCCCTTCGATCCCCTGCCGCGGCTGATCCGCACCGGCGAATGGCAGCAGCTGGAGCGCGGCCTGATCCAGCGCCTGGAGGCGATCGATCTGTTTCTGGCCGATGTGTACGGCGCCCAGCGCATCCTCAACGACGGCGTGATCCCCCGCGAGGACGTGGAGAGCTCCCAGGGCTGGCGGCCCCAGATGCAGGGCTTCCAGCCGCCCCTGGGCAAGTGGTGCCACGTGTCGGGGCTGGATCTGATCCGCGATGGCCAGGGCAGCTGGCGGGTGCTGGAGGACAACCTGCGCTGCCCTTCCGGAGTGGCCTATTTCCTGGAGAACCGGCGCGTGATGAAGCGCATGTTCCCCAGCCTGTTCGCGGGGCCCACGGTGCAGCCGATCGATGCCTACCCCTCCCATCTACTGCAGACCCTGCGGGATCTCGCCCCCTGGACCGATACGCCCAAGGTGGTGCTGCTCACCCCGGGCGTGTTCAACAGCGCCTACTTCGAACACAGCTACCTCGCCCAGCAGATGGGCATTCCCCTGGTGGAGGGTCGTGATCTGGCATGCCAGGACGGCCGGGTGTGGATGCGCAGCACGGCAGGACTCGAACCGGTGGATGTGATCTACCGCCGCATCGACGACGACTTCCTCGATCCGGCCGTGTTCCGCCCCGATTCGATGCTGGGGGTGCGGGGCCTGATGGAGGTGTACGCCGCCGGACGGGTGGCCATCGCCAACGCACCCGGCACCGGTGTGGCCGACGACAAGCTCATCTACGCCTACGTGCCGGAGATGGTGCGCTACTACCTCGATGAGGAGCCCATCATCGCCAACGTTCCCACTTACCTCTGCTCCCGGCCCGACGACCGGGCCTATGTGCTGGCGCACCTGGGCGAGCTGGTGGTGAAGGCCGTGTCGGAAGCGGGCGGCTACGGCATGTTGATCGGCCCCCATGCCAGCCCCGGCGAGATCCAGGAATTCGCCGCCAAGATCCAGGCCGATCCGCGCAATTTCATCGCCCAGCCCACCCTGGAGCTCTCCACGGTGCCCTCGCTCAGCGAGGGCGAGCTCTATCCCTGCCACGTGGATCTGCGGCCCTACGTGCTGCGGGGCCGGGGGGCCTGGGTGAGCCCCGGCGGCCTCACCCGGGTGGCCCTGCGGCGCGGTTCGCTGGTGGTGAACTCCTCCCAGGGAGGCGGCTGCAAGGACACCTGGATCGTGACGGAAGCCGGCGGGCCCGCTGCGGCGGAGGTGCCTGCATGCTGAGCCGCGTTGCCGATTCCCTCTACTGGATCAACCGCTACGTGGAGCGGGCGGAGAACATCTCCCGCTTCGTGGAGGTGAGTGAGGCCATGGCCCTCGACTGCCCACCCGGCAGTGCCGAACCCTGGCTGCCGCTGATCGATGCCAGCGGCGATCGCGACCTGTTCGATCAGCTCTACCCCGGGGGCGGCCCCAGCCAGGTGGTGGAGTTCCTGGTGCGGGCGGAGGCCAACCCCAGCAGCATCGTGAACTGCATTGCCTTCGCCCGCGAAAACGCCCGCCAGATCCGCGATGTGATCACCACGGAAATGTGGGAGCAGATCAACGGGCTCTACTGGACCCTGCTGGAGAACGAGGGCTTCTGGCACCAGCCACCTCAGGAGCAGCTGCGGGAGATCCGGCGTGGCTGCCAGCTGTTCTATGGCGTCACCGACGCCACCCTCAGCCGCGATCTCTCCTGGCAATTCAGCCGCCTGGGGCGCCTGATCGAGCGGGCCGACAAGACCACCCGCATCCTCGATGTGAAGTACTTCCTGCTGCTGCCCAGCCCGGAGGAGGTGGGCGGGGTGCTCGATGAGCTGCAGTGGATCTCCCTGCTGCGCAGCGCCGGCGCCTACCAGATGTTCCGCCAGGCCGAGCTGGGGGTGATCGCCCCCAAGGCCGTGGCCGCCTTCCTGCTGCTGGATCCGGTGTTCCCCCGCTCCGTGCGCTACTGCCTCGAGCGGATCCACGACACCCTCAAGCTTGTGGGAGGCCGCTCCCTGCCCGGTGCCCCCGACAACCTGGAATGCCTCAGTGGCCTCACCCTGGCCCGCTGGAGCTACACCCCCATCAACGACCTGATGGCCGGCGGCCTGCACGAGGCGATCGACGCCCTGCAGAGCGATCTCAATACCCTGCATCAGCTGATCCACGAGCGCTACTTCGTGGTCGCCAGCCCCGTTTCGGCCTCCAGTACAGACCTGGCATGCGCGCCCGCCTGATCCACCGGTTCCACTACCACTACAGCAAGCCCGTGCTGCTGGGGCCCCATCGCTTCTGCCTGCGGCCCCGGCCCCAGGGGTTCCAGCGGCTGATGGACTTCCGCCTGGAGGTGAGCCCCAATCCGAGTCAGCTCTACGACCTGCTGGCGGCCGGGGGCGACACGATCACCCGGGCTCGCTTCCTGGGGGAAACCGACAGCTTCACCGTGGTTGCCAGCAGCGAGGTGGAAACCTTCACGCCGCCGCTGGTGGAGGCCTGCCTGGATGAGGACATGGACCGTCTGCCGCTGAGCATCGGCCGACTCAACGGCGACCTGCTCAGCAACCTGCAGGGCTGGCTGCCCAACGGCCAGCACGATGCGGCGGCGGTGGACCTGGCCCAGGAGGCCCTGATGGGCAGCGACCAGCGCAGCCTCACCTTCCTGCAACAGCTGATCGAGATCATTCAAGACCGTGTGAAGTACACCCAGCGGCATGTGGGCCCGGCCTGGCCGGCGGGGCGAACCCTCAAGGAGCGGGTGGGGTCCTGCCGCGACCTGGCGATGCTGATGATCGAGTGCTGCCGCAGCGTTGGGCTGCCGGCACGCTTTGTGAGCGGCTATCACCTGGTGGAACCGAAACCCGAGCGCTACGACCTGCACGCCTGGACGGAGGTGTACCTGCAGGGGGCCGGCTGGCGTGGCTTCGATGCCAGCGGCAAGGGTGCGGTCGACGACCGCTACATCCCCGTTGCCAGCTCCTCAAAATCCGATCTCACCGCCGCCGTGAGCGGCAGTTTCTCCGGTCCGCCCGGGGTGAAGAGCACCCTGGACTGGGAGATTGAAGCCGAGATCCTCGATGCGCTGAGCGCGCCCCTGCTGAGCGGCCACTGAGCTGGGACGTCTTCCCCACCAGAGCGGAGCCCGCCATCGGTAGCAACCGCTGCACCCCCGGGGCCGGGCAGCGCGCGATGACGGGAGCCATCTCTCCGCGGCAGCCACCTGCCATGACCGCCACAGCCGCTGCCACTGCCACCGCCACTGCCACCGCCGCTACCACCGCCGCTGCCCTCGAGGCGCGGCTGGAGGCCGCCGGCATCAGCCTCACCATGGGCGGCGAGCCCACCCTGGTGCCGATCGACCCCCAGGGGGCCGAGTGGAGCGTGGCCGCCGATGGGCCCACCAAGCTGCGCTACGCCAGGGCCCTGGCGGCCGAACTGCAGCGCGTCGCCTGGCCCGGCAGCACCCTGCTCTACTGCCCCGGCAAGCGCTACGACGGCGAGGTGAACCCCCGCTGGGCCCTGCGGCTGATCACTGGACCCCAGGAGCAGCCGGTGGTGGCCTGGCCCCACGACCAGGTGGACAGCGACTCGGCGGGTCGTGCAGCCGATGGCGGTCTTCCCACGCCGGAGCAGGCCGAGGCGCTGCTCCACAGCCTGGGCACCAAGCTCGATCTGGCGGTGCAGCCGCTGCCCCTGCGCGATCCACAGGAGCCCGGACGCCGTGTTTGGGCGGTGCCGCTCTCCTGCGAGGAGGGCCGCTGGCAAACCCTGGCCTGGCCCCTGCAGGAGAAGCTGCGCGAGCTGATCCCCGCCCAGGGCCCGGCCGGCCTGCGGCTGCCGCTGCAGCACTTCCCCGCGCAGGCCCTGCGCCAGGTGCTCACCCTGGAACTGGATGCCGAGGGCTGGGGCCTGTTCCTGCCACCCCTGAGCCGCGAGCCCCTGGAGCAGCTGCTGCAGCTGCTGGCCGCCGCCAGTGGTGAATGGCGCAAGCCGGAGCTGAGCGGTGTGCTGCCCTACGACACCGCTGATCATTGGCAGGTGCTCGGCCTGACAGCCGATCCGGGGGTGCTGGAGGTGAACCTGCCGGTGTGTGCCAGCTGGCAGGCCTACGCCGACTGGATCGAGCGGCTGGAGCAGGCCGGTGCGGCGGTGGGGCTGCGCAGCTGGAAGCAGGCGTGCCAGCGCAGCGAAGGCACTGGTGGCGGCAACCACCTGCTCTGGGGCGGCCCGAACCTGGAGCAGAACCCATTTTTCAGCCGGCCAGCCTGGCTGGTGGGGATCCTGCGCTACTGGCAGCACCACCCGAGCCTGGCCTACCTGTTCAGCGGCCGCAGTGTCGGCCCGGCCTCCCAGGCGCCGCGGCCCGATGAGGGCTCAGCCAGCCTGCTGGATCTGGAGCTGGCCCACCACACCCTGGAGCAGCTTCCGGCCGGCGACCAGCGCGTGCCGATCGGTGAAACCCTGCGCCATCTGCACGCCGATCGCAGCGGCAACACCCACCGCAGCGAGATCAGCCTCGACAAGTTCTGGAACCCCGCTTGGGCGGCGGGCTGCCAGGGCCTGCTGGAGTTCCGGGCCCTGGAATCCCTGCCCCATCACCAGTGGACCAGTGCCGTGGCCCTGCTCTGGCGGGCCCTGGCGGTGCGGCTGCTGAATCCCGACCACCGCCCCACGGCCCTGAGGCCCTGGGGCGAGGCCCTGAGCGATCGGGCCATGCTCCCCAGCGAGCTCTGGGCCGACCTGGAGCAGGTGCTGGCCGAGCTGGCCGCCGATGGTCTGCCCCTGGATCCGGAGCCGTTCCGGCAGACCTGGGCGTGGCGCTTTCCGGTGCTGCTGCACTGGCGCGACGGCGAGGCGGAGCTGACCATCCGCCAGGCGCTCGAGCCCTGGCCACTGCTGTGCGACACGCCGGTGGAGGGGGGCAGCACCAGCCGCTTCGTGGACAGCTCGCTGCGGCGCTTCGAGCTGATCAGCACCCCGGCCTTCCGCCAGGGCTACCGGCTGCAGCTGCAGGGGCGGCCGCTGCCGCTACCGGACGAGGGCCCGCGGGCGGTGCGCTTCCGCCAGGAGGCCCTGTTTCCCTGCCTGCACCCCTGCCTGGCCAACCATGTGCCGCTGCGGCTGGATCTGTTGGACAACGGCCAGGACGCGCCGCTGCAGAGCTGGCAGCTGTGGAACGAGTCGGCCGGTTTTGAGGCCCTCACCGAACAGGCCGGCGCCCCTGGGCCGGCGGGGAGCGCCACCACAGCGCTGCGGGGGGCCTTCGCCACGGCCTGCAGCCTGGATCTGCGGCTGTGATCGCAGGGCAAAACTTCAGCTTTGGTTCAACAGGCTCACGTTTGATTGCGTGAGCAAAGACACACATGCCAGCGGGATCCGCTGCGTTCTAGACACGGAATAGTTCGGAGCTGAGCGATGGGGAACACCCTGCACCTGGACACCCTCCACCTGGTTGGGCTCACCGGCAATGGCTGCCGGATCGCCCGCGATGGCGGCGGTGGCTACGTGGTGAACCCCAGCGCCGATCAGGACAACTGGCAGCGGGTGGCCAACCTGCCTGCCGCCTATGCGGTGTGCGAGCGCTTCGACAGCCGCGCCTCCCTGGCTCTGCCCCGCTGGCGCGAACAGGCCTGAGCTACCAGCTCACCCCGTGCAGCTTGGGCAGCGGCGCCGTGCGAAAGGTGGTGGCAAACAGGCGCGGAATCTTGCGGCTGTTGTACACGCGGAATTCGCGCACCACACTGGCCCCTTCCTCGCGCACGGCCTGGTTGAGCACCACTGAACCATCGGGATCGGACACGGAGCGGTGGAAGGTGCCCGGCGGGATCCGCAGGATGTCGCCGCCTGTATCCAGGCGGACGATGTGATACGGGTAATTCCAGCCGAAGTTCACCAGGTAGAAGGTGCGGCCGCCATGCAGGGCCAGCAGATTGTCCTCCTGGTGGGGGTGCAGATAGAACTGCCAGGCGCCGGTGTTCTCCTCATCGGGGGGGCTGACGGCCGGGCCGGAATGGATCACCAGGTCGCGAGCGTTCGACGCGGCAACGGTGATGTCGAAGAAGCGAACGGCGGGGGTATCGCGGAACTTCTCGTAGGGAATCAGCTCAAACATTGGCGCCCGACCATCGGGCTGCGGAGATCGACGTTCACGCTGCAGCACATCCTGCTGAATGGGGAGGGCGGACATGGCAAAGGGGCGGCCGGAAGCCAGGCAATGGGCCAATGAACCGCAACCCCGCCGCCGCAACAGTTCGCAGCACTACGCAATCAACCTTTCCACAGGCCAGTGCCTCAGGTGGCTGGGGAATCGGTAGCGTTGGTTACGCATCAGCCGCCGGTGGAATCGGCCTGGAGCCATGTCAGCACCCGCCAACAACTGCACGCGTTTCAACGCCGGCACCCATCAGGCCCTGGTGCTGCTGCTCAGCCAACAGCTGGCGGATGCCCAGTTCCGCCGGGCCGATCCTCATGGTGCAGAGCGACTATGGCGTGAGGTGGCTGCACTGGAGATTGACCCAGAACGGGTGATCGCCCTGCTCTACGGGGGCCAGGACATGGACGATCGCGAAGCCCTGCGCAGCCTGGACGAAGCCTGGCTTGACAAACAAAGGGCAACTCAACGAAGAAGCTGGACCCTGCGAAAGCTGCACCTGGGTCAACCCTGGCTGCCGCAGAAACGCCTCAACCCGGCGTGATCGGGATGGGGATCGGCATTTCAACGGCCGCCGGTTCCGGCGCACAGGCTGCCACCCGCTGATTCACCACCTCACCGACCACCACAATGGCCGGTGAACTGAGTTCGGACTGACGCACCGCCTGAGCCAGACCAGCCAGCTCGGCGATCACCGAGCGTTGACCGCGCACCGTGCCCTGCTGGACGGCAGCGGCGGGTGTGGTGGGATCGAGGCCGCCGGCAATCAGCTCCGCGCAGATGTGAGGCAGGTTGTGCAAACCCATGTAGATCACCAGGCCATCACTGCTGCGGGCCAAACCACGCCAATCCACGCTGGGCCGGCCCTTGTCGATCTCCTCATGGCCCGTCACGAAGGTGATGGAGCTGCCGGCGCGGCGATGGGTCACCGGAATCCCCAGGTAGGCCGGCGCGGCGATGCCTGCTGTCACGCCTGGCACCACCTGCACGGCGATGCCATGGCGGGCGAGGTGGGCCGCCTCCTCACCGCCACGGCCGAACAGGAAAGGATCACCCCCCTTGAGCCGCACCACGCAGCGGTGCCGATGGGCCAATTCCACAAGCACAGCGTTGGTACTGGGCTGGGGCACCGAGTGATGGCCCCGACGCTTGCCCACGAAGTGCTTCTCCGCCCCTTCCGGCACAAGGGCCAGCACCTCGCGCGGCACCAGCGAGTCGTAGACGAGGGCATCGCACTGGCTCAGCAGCCGATGGGCCTTGAGGGTGAGCAGATCGGGGTCGCCGGGGCCCGCTCCCACCAGAAACACGGTTCCGCTCATGCCAAGGCCTCCAGGCGGTCCAATAGAAAGGTGCGCACGCCGGGCAGATCGAGCAAGGGGGGCAGCACCTCCCAGGTACAGGGTGCCAGCCCGCCCATGTTGAGGGATTCAGCCATGCGACTGGGGGCCAGGCCGAGGGGCACTACCAGGCCGGTTGCACCGACCCCCTCGGGAAGTTCCAACGGCTGGCCAGGTTCAGGCGCTGCCAGACCGACCCGCCCCAGCACCCGCGCCAGGTGCTGCAGGTAGCGCTGGGCCAACCGCCCCTGCAGGGGATGGTGGAGCCAGATCCAGGGCCGACCGGCAGCGGCATGCTCCAGCTTCTCCACCAATAGCGCATGCCAAGTGGGCCAGGAGCCCAGAAAGGGGTGACGGCGCAGCGACAGACGCGAGGCAGCGGATTCCCCCAGGGCCGCCTTGGCGGCCGAACGCCAGGCCAAAGCCAGAGCCGGCAGGTCGCGGCGCACGTGTTCCCCAGGCAGCAGCAGCAGGGGCACCATGGTGAGCCCTCCCGCCCGTTGGGCCTGGTGCCAGAAGTTGGCATCAGCCATTGGTGCCTCGGCGGTGAGGGCCTGCAGCAGCACTGGCGCCCGGCGGCGCTGGGCCAATTGCTGCGCCAGATCAGTGAAAACCAAGGGAATCTCCCCACCCTGGCGGCCATGCACCACCAACACCAGCGGGGTGCACAGCAGGCGCCGCTGCAACCGGGCTGCCACTGAGGGCTCCATGCGGCGGCCGTCCAGCTGCCGTAGCGATCGCTGGCCACCGGGCACCCGTGCCAACAGGTCCACCGCCTGGGCGGCCAAGGCAGGCGAGAGGTCCTCGGCCAGCCGCTCCAGGGCGGGGATCAGGAGAGGCAACGGCCAAGCCGACAAGCCCAGTGCCACCCCCTCCAGGGCCGCCCGACGCCAGGGCAAGGGGCCGGGATCGAGGCTGCACTGCAGCAGCAGGGGCGCATCCTGCCGCTGGCGTTGTCTCCCCAGCAAGGGCAACAGTGGCAAAGCGGCGACTCGCCCATCCGGCCGAGCCGGTGCTGTGCTGCCTTGGCGGCTGAGTTCGAGCACCCGACGCCGCAGGCGTTGTGCCACGCGGGGATCCTGAAAGTGGGCCAGCACCTCCAACCAGCACAACTGCTGGGAGGGATCAACCTGAGTCTGGTGCACAAGCAGCGGATCCAACCAGGCTGCAATCACCCGAGGCTGCAGGGCCAGGCGGGGCAACTCCTGACGGGCGGCCTCCAACCAGGGGCGCGGATCAGCGCCCGCTGCACTCGCCAGCAGCCGTTCCACACCAGCACGGTCGATCTGCCCCCAGAGGGCGGCCAGCAGGTCGGCCTGCGGTGAAACTGCACCGTTCACCAGCTGAACGATCAATGGCTCGAGTGGCAGGTGACCCCGCTGCAGGGCCTGCAACTGGTGCCACCGGTCCGATTCCCCCGGTGCCGCCAAGGACATGAACTCCCGCTGCAGCTTGCCCCCCTCCACAGTCCACGGTGATCCCGCCACTTCCACCCTGACAGGCGATGGAGAGACCACCTCAGCCGACATTGGTGCGGCGGCGGGCTCCGAAACGTTCCACCAGCAGGTTTTCCAGAACCTGCACAAGCTGCACCAGGGGCACCCCCTTGTCGTGCAGCTCCGCCAGCTGGGGATCGGCACCCATGTCGCCCCCCAAGAAGAGTTTCACAGCCTCCACCATCTGGCCATCGTGGCGGGCCTTGGTCCCCATCAGGCCAATCTCGCCCATGTAGGGCTGGCCACAGGCATTGGGGCAACCGGTCCAATGGGTGCTCACGGCATGGGGCAGCTCAAGGCGTCGTTCCAACTCCTCCACCACCGCCTGGGCCGTGGTTTTGGTAGGGATCAGAGCAAAGCTGCAGTAGCGGTTGCCGGTGCAGCTCACGGCTTCGGCCATCAAGGCCCCGGGTGTGGGGCTGAAGCGCTGCAGCAGCGGCTCTGCCAGCAAGGCCTCAAGGCGATCGGCGGGCACGTTGGCAATCAGAACGTTCTGGGCCTCGGTGAAGCGAAGTTCACCATTGCCATGGCGGCGGGCCACGGCCGCCAATTCCGCCATGGCTGCTGCATCCAGACGCCCCACCGGCACGCTCAGCCCCACCCAGTGCAGACCCGGCTGTTTCTGCGGCTGCACCCCCAATCCCGAGCGAGGGGCACGGGTCACCAAGTGTTGGCCGTCATGGGAGGAGGCCTCTCCTCCCAGAGTTGCGAACTCGGCCAGCACTGCCTCGCGGTAACCCTCCAGACCCAGCTCGTCCACCAAGTACATCACCCGGCTTTTGTTGCGTGCCTGGCGGTTGCCGCAGCGCTCGAAATGCCGCAAAACCGCCAGGCTGAAGACGGGCAGCTGCTCACCCCGCAGCCAGAGGCCCAGCGGGATGGCCAGCGCATTGCGCTGGGCGGAGAAGAATCCGCCCACCATCACGGTGAAGCCCAGCACGCCCTGGCACTCGGCCGGCAGAAAGGCAAGATCGTTGTGGAGCAGAAAACTGTCTGGCGCCCCACCCACCGCAATGTTGAACTTGCGGGGCAGGTTGCGCGGTCCATCAGCCGCCAGCAGGCGTTGTTGAATCGCTTCCACCAGCGGGCGAGTATCCAGTAACTCCTCCGGATCAATGCCGGCGAAGGGATTTCCGGTGATGTTGCGGGGGTTGTCGTGACCGGATTGACGGCTGGTGAGGCCGACGGCCTCCATGGCGGTCAACAGAGGCGGCATGTCCTCCAGCAACAGGCCCCGCAGCTGAAGGTTCTGACGGGTGGTGATGTCAGCGGAGCCCCACTCACCGCAGCGATCCAGCGCATCCGCCAGCACGGCGAGCTGGTCGGCGTGGATCACGCCATTCGGCAGACGTAGCCGCACCATGAATCGCCCAGGGGTCACGGGGCGAAAGAAGATCCCCAGCCATTTCAGGCGGATGGTCAGGGTGGCTTCGTCGAGGCTGTCCCAGCCCTGGGCGGCCAGCTCCGCCAAACGCGGCGCCAGTTCAAGGCCGCAGAGCTCCGCCTTGGCCTGCTCGATTTTGCTGAGCGCAGCTGCCATCGCAACCTCGGGCTTGGGGCCCCAGAGTGCGGAACAGCGCCACCTGGCGAGTGTGGTGGTTGTTACCAAACAGCCGTACCTGGCGCACTCTTGCTGGCAGCAGCGCCAGAGGCCAAGGGTTGTGGGAGAGAATCGTGGATCTCGCCGTGCCGCTAGCCGCATGGTTGCGCAGGCCTCCTTTGCCCCCTCTCAATCGATGTCGGCCGCAGCTTCTGGCCGTGAACGCTTCCGCTCCTACCTGGGCAAGGTGGGCAGCGGTGAGCACACCAGCAGCGGCCTCAGCCGCGAGGAGGCAGCGGATGCTCTGGAGCTGATGTTGAGCGGGGAGGCCAGCCCTGCCCAGATTGGCGCCTTCCTGATCGCCCATCGCATTCGCCGACCCGAGCCCCAGGAACTCACCGGCATGCTGGATGTCTACCGGCGACAGGGCCCCCAGCTCCACAGCAGCAGCCGGGCGCTCTGCTTCGGCATCCCCTTCGACGGCCGAAGTCGGACAGCACCGATCTATCCGCTCACCGCCCTGGTGCTGGCCAGCGCCGGGATCCCTGTGGTGCTACAGGGCGGCCGGCGCATGCCGGTGAAATACGGAGTCACAGCCATGGAGCTGTTCGAGGCGCTGGGGCTGACGCTGACTGGCCGGGAGTTGGCCTGGGTGCAGAACGGCCTTGAGTGCTGGAATCTGGCCCTCGTGCATCAACCCGACCACTTCCCCGCCGCAGAAGCCCTGATCCCGATCCGCGAGGACATCGGCAAGCGGCCTCCCCTCGCCAGCCTGGAGCTGTTGTGGACCCCCCACCGCGGAGAGCATCTGCTGGTGAGCGGCTTCGTGCACCCCCCGACCGAAAGCCGCGCCTGGCAGGCCCTGAAGCTGGCCGGTGAAACCGATGTGCTCACCGTCAAGGGGCTCGAAGGCAGTACCGATTTGCCGATCAGCCGTGCCTGCGTGACGGGCCGCCCCAACGCCGATGGCGATGGCCGCCT
>RGNC01000052.1 GCA_010029175.1 Synechococcaceae bacterium WB8_1B_136
CTGCCGCATGGGAGTCAATCCAGCCACGTCGGTGGTGGATCTCCAGGGCCGCAGCCATGAACTTCACAACCTCTACATCGCCGATGCCAGTGTGTTCCCCTCCTGCCCGGCCATCGGGATCGGTCTCACCGTGATTGCCAATGCCCTGCGCGTTGGCGCCCATCTGCTGGAGACCCTGTGACTGACATCATCGGTAGCGATTCGGGCGGATCCGAGCTCCGCCGCATGGCGGAGCGGGATCATGAGGGGGTGGCCTGGGACCTGTGGGGCAGCTACCTGCCGGAGCGTCAGTGGGGCACGGTGCGGGAAGACTATTCCGCCGACGGCGATGCCTGGCAATCCTTTCCCCACGACCACGCCCGATCGCGGGTCTACCGCTGGGGGGAGGATGGGCTACTCGGCATCTGCGATAACCAATGCCGCCTCTGTTTTTCCCTGGCCCTCTGGAATGGGGTGGATCCCATCCTCAAGGAGCGGCCCTTCGGCCTGGCCAACGGTGAGGGCAACCATGGCGAAGACATCAAGGACTACTTCTTCCACCTCGCCAATACCCCCACCCACAGCTTCATGCGGGGGCTCTACAAGTATCCCCAGCAGCGCTTTCCCTACGAGCAGCTGATCAGCGAGAACGGCCGCCGTGGCCGCGATCAGCCGGAATACGAGCTGGTGGATACCGGCATCTTCAACGAGAGTCGTTACTTCGATGTGTTCATCGAGTACGCCAAGGCGGGCCCCGACGACATCGCCATCCGCATTCGAGCCATCAACCGCGGCCCTGATCCTGCGCCGCTCACCCTGCTCCCCACCCTCTGGCTGCGCAACACCTGGAGCTGGGGCTACCCCGATGAGCAGGAGCAGCCGATGGTGCTGGAGGGCGATGCGGTGTGCGCGACGCCCGGCGGTGGATTGGGCACCTACCGGCTGGTCTGCCGGGAGGAGGGCGCCTGGCTGTTCACCGACAATGAGACCAACACCGAGCGTCTTTACCAGACGCCGAATGCGCGGCCCTATCAGAAAGATGGCTTCCATCGCTTTGTGATTGAAGGGGAGCAGGGGGCCATCAACCCGGCCCAGCGGGGCACCAAGGCGGCGCGCCATCTGCAGCGCACCCTCCAACCCGGTGAGGAGTGGCAGCTGCATCTTCGCCTGTGCGGTCCTTCCAGTTCGAGCGATGCGCCATCCGTTGCCGATGCCGCGGTGGATGCCTTGTTCCGCGCCCGTGAACAGGAGTGGCGCGAATTCTTTGAAAGCCGCGTTCCCCACCTCAGTGAGGATGATCGCCTGATTCACAGCAGTGCTGCCGCTGGCCTGTTGTGGTGCAAGAAGTACTACGGCTGGGTGGTGTCGCGCTGGCTGGATGGAGATCCAACGGCGCCGCCGCCGCCGGCCGAGCGCTTGCTCACACAAAACGCCGCCTGGGAGCGACTGCATGCCCACGATGTGATTTCCATTCCCGATGCCTGGGAATATCCCTATTTCTGCCAGTGGGATCTGATGTTCCACGCGGTGGCCTTTGCCGTGTTCGATCCGGCCACCGCCAAACACCAATGCATGTTGCTGCGCTCACCGCACTACACGGCCCCCAATGCCCAGACGCCGGCCTATGAATGGGCGCTCTCCGATCCCAATCCGCCTATCGGCGCCTGGGCGGCGATGCGCATCTTTCAGATCGATCGCAAGACCACGGAAGAAGCGGATCTTGGCTTCCTGCGAGCCGCCCTGCGCAAGTTGATCCTGGAATACGGCTGGTGGGCCAACCGCAACGATCGCTCTGGCGACAATGTGTTCGAGGGCGGCTTCCTCGGACTCGACAACATTGCCGTGTTCGATCGTCGCTATCCCCTCAGTGATGGCAGCCACATCGAGCAGTGTGATGGCACCGCCTGGATGGCGTCCCTCAGTCTCAATCTGCTCAATATCAGTGTGGAGCTCAGTCGCGAGGAGCCGGAATATGCAGATATCGCCGAGCGCTTCGTCTACGACTTTGTTGCCCTGGCGATGACGCTCAACCTCAACGCCAACACCAAAACCTATGTGAATTGGGATGAGCAGGATGGCTTCTACTACGATGTGATCAAGCGTCCGGATGGCAGTAGCGAGTTCCTGCGCACCCGTTCGGTGTCTGGGTTGGTGCCCTTGTTGGCGGTGGCCAGCTTCGATGTGGATACGGTGAAGCGCCTGCCTGTGCTCAATGTCTCTGAGAGCGTCAAGTGGTTCCTGCATGAGCGCACCAAGCCCCAGTGGTTGATCGAAAACTTCGGCCAGTGGCGCAATGACCGCCTGCTGTTTTCCCTGGTGCCTGAGCAGCGCCTCCGCCGCATCTGTGAGCGTCTCTTCGATGAGGAGGAGTTCCTCTCCCCCTATGGCATCCGCGCCCTCTCCAAGGTGTATGGCGATCACCCCTACACGTTCACGGAGGGTGCAGACTCCCAGACCCTGGCCTATAGCCCGGCCGACAGCCCGGTGGCGATGTTCGGGGGCAATTCCAACTGGCGTGGCCCGATCTGGATGCCGATCAACTTCCTCTTGATCGAGTCGCTGCAGAAGTTCGGCCACTACTACGGCGACAGTTTCCAGGTGGAATTCCCAACCGGTTCTGGCAACTGGGTCAATCTCTGGGAGGCCTCACTGCAGCTTCAGCACCGTCTGGTGAATCTGTTCCGCCGCGACTCGGGCGGTCGCCGCCCCTTCAATGGCGATGTGGACCTGTTCCAGAACGACCCCCACTGGCGGGATCTGCTCCTGTTCAATGAGTATTTCCATGGCGACAACGGTCGTGGTGTTGGAGCAAGCCATCAGACCGGCTGGACCGCGATGGTGTGCAAGATGATCAATCAATTAAGCCGCTACCCCACCACCGCTTCGGGATCCTGACTGCATTGCCACTTCTGACCCACAGCTCGTGACAAACCCGGACAAACACAGCAGGTGTTTCTAGCTTTGGATCAATGGCATCCTTCCTGTGGACGCGCTTCAATCCCTCGGCCAGCTCAGCAAGCCGGAGCACACCCATTTTGATCTGCTGATCATCGGCAGCGGTGCCGGTGGTGGCACCCTGGCCCGGGTACTGGCGCCCACCGGGCTGCGGATCCTGATCCTGGAGCGGGGCGACTGGTTGCCGCAGGAACCGCAGAACTGGGATGCGGATGAGGTGTTCCAGAAGGGGCGCTACCTCTCCAAGGACATCTGGTATGACGGCAAGGGCAATCCCTTCCAGCCCGGAACCCATTATTTCGTTGGTGGCGCCACCAAGATGTATGGCGCCCACCACTTCCGCCTGCGCCAGCGCGATTTCGAGGCCCTGGAGCATCACGACGGGATCTCGCCGGCCTGGCCGCTGCGCTACAGCGATTTCGAGCCCTGGTATCAACAGGCCGAGGCCATGTATCACGTCCATGGTTTGCGCGGCGAGGACCCCACGGATCCCCCCAGCTCAGCGCCCTATCCCCATCCACCGATCAGCCACGAACCACGCATTCAGAAGCTGGCGGATGACCTGCGCAGTGCCGGCCTGCATCCCTTCCATGCCCCCAGTGGCGTGATGCTCGATGAGGGCAACATGCCCTACAGCCGTTGCCGCCGCTGCAACAACTGCGATGGCTTCCCCTGCCTGGTGCATGCCAAAGGCGATGCCGAGGTATGTGGGGTGCGCCCGGCCCTGGCCGCCAGCGCCAACGTGTCGCTGCTGACGCGCGCTGAGGTGAAGCGTCTGCACACCGATGCCAGCGGCCGCACCGTGACGGCGGTGGAGCTGGTGCGCGACGGCGAGGAGCTGCGCTACTCCGCTGACCTGGTGGTGGTGAGCTGTGGTGCCGCCAACAGCGCCCGGCTGCTGCTGATGTCGGCGAACGACAAGCATCCCCGCGGCCTGGCCAATGGCTCGGATCAGGTGGGTCGCAACTACATGTTCCACAACAGCAAGGCGGCTGTGGCCCTTTCCCATGAGCCCAACCCCACCATCTTCCAGAAAACCATCTCCATCAACGACTGGTATTTCGGCGATGCCGACTACGACTACCCGATGGGCAACATCCAGATGACCGGCAAGACCCGCGGCGCGATCATGAAGGGCTATGCGCCCCTGGAAACCTTCCTGATGCCGGGTTGGACCATGGATCAGATTGCCGAGCATGCCGTTGATTTCTGGATCACCACCGAGGATCTCCCCGACCCCAACAACCGGGTGACGATCGATTCAGCCGGCCACATTCACCTCAACTACACGGTGAACAACCAGACCTCCGCCAATCGGCTGTGGGGACGCCTGCAGGGCGTGCTCGACAAGCTCTACCTCAAGAATCACCTGGTGGAGCGCCAGATCTACATCAAGAACCCGATGGGGATTGCCGCTGTGGGCCATCAGGCCGGCACCTGCCGCTTCGGCACCGATCCCGCCACCTCGGTGCTCGATGTGAACTGCAAAGCCCATGAGCTCGACAACCTCTACGTGGTGGACACGAGCTTCTTCCCCAGCATCGGCGCTGTGAACCCGTCGCTCACCGCGATCGCCAATGCGATCCGCGTGGGCGAGCACCTCAAGCAGCGGCTGGCGGCCTAGGGCTCAGACGCCCAGCGCCACCCGCAGCAGGTCGGCGATCAGGAGGTTGTCGAGCGAGAGCAGGCCGCCGCCGCAGAAGATCAGCACCAGGCACATCACCACATACATGGCTGCCTTCTCCCAGCTGGGGGGCTCACCCACCCCCATGGGGCCGGCATAGTCGCCCTCGGGAATCAGGTAGGGATCGGGGGCGATGAAGGGGAAGCCGCTTCGAATCTCCAGCACCATCGCGTAAGCCATCGACACCAGGATGGCGAGGGCGGCCAGGGGTGTGAGCAGGCCCAGCAGCAGTGCGATGCCGCCGGCCCACATCGAGCCCGCCGAGAGGAAGCACAGCCAGGCGGGTGTGTTCAGACCCTGGGCCCAGGTCTGCAGGTTGCGAAGTTTGGGCCAGCCGTGGCGGATGAAGCACACCCCCATGAACAGCCGCAGGATCAGCAGTGCCCCCTGGGCCAGGGGAGAGGGCGCGGCGGGCACCAGCAGTTCCACCACGGTGATCTCCATGGGTTCCGGTCGGGGGGGAGGACGATGCAAAAACGCTAGGGACCGCCACCACGGCCTGCATCTGGTCGGTGCTCAGCCGCACACCAACTGCAACTGGTGACCATCCGGATCACGGATCTGCAGGGCGTGCCGGAATCCCAGCAGCTGTGCCTGTTCAGGGTCCAGGCTCACGGGGCCTGCTGTCACCGCGCTGCCCCCGTGGGCCTCCAGCTGGGGGGCCAGGGCCTCAAGATCGTCCACCTGCAGCCGGATCTGCCAGTGGGCGAGGTCCGCGGCGGACTGATCCGCCGGCATCGGGCGCCCATTGGCTGGTTCCAGGTAGTTGAGGCACTCCACGCCAGCGCCGCTGCTGCAGCGGTGGGAGGTGATGCGCACCCTGGTGCTCTCCAGTCCGTCGAGGTGGTCCTGTTCGATGCCGCTGTTGACGCCGTCACCCCCCAGCTCCAGCCCCAGCAGCTGCTCGTAGAAGCGGCAGCTGCGCGCGGTGTCGGCGTTGGCGATGGCGCTGTGGTCGATGCCCAGGCAGGGGCTGGCGTTGGCGCTCCGCTGGGCTGCCGCCTGATGCCAGCGGGCATCGCCCTTGTCGGTGGGGAACTGCAGCAGCTCCAGGCAGTGCCCCTCCGGGTCGTGGAACTTGTAGGCCTGGATGCCGGCGGCCGCCTGGTTCCAGCTGGGCAGGGTCTGGGGGGCGCTGGAGATCGCCCGCAGCCGGCCCTGCTGCTCCAGCACCTGGATCGGCGCGGCGGCGGCGGCCAGGTCGGCCACCACGATGCAGATGTGCTGGAACCAGAGGTCGTTGCTGCGGGAGTCGGCCGGGATCGGGCGGCCGGCCCGCAGCCCGCGCCCGCGTTCCAGCACCTGGGTGAGTTCCAGCACCTCCTCACCCAGGTGCAGCCGCTGCAGCTTGAGGCGGCTGCCGGGCAGACCCAGCAGGTCGGCGTAGCCGCCCGCCTCCAGCTCCAGGCTGGAACCCAGCTGGAAGCCGAGCTCGCGGCAGTAGAAGGCAGCCAATTGCTCCGCGTTGCCGCAGCTGAAGCCGATGCTGTGGATGTGGGGCAGGGCCATGGTGTTGATTCAGGGGATCAGGGTGAGCAGCACCGCCGCGCCGGCGGCGGCGATGGCGCCATCGAGCTCGGGGGTCATGCCGGATACGCCGATGGCTCCGATGCACTGGCCCTTCACCTGGAGGGGCAGACCACCAGCCATGGCCACCGCCGGTTGCCCGAACACGCCGGCCAGTTGCAACAGGGCTGGCCGCTGGCCGTTGATGGCCGCCTCCTGATCGGCGGTGGCCTTGCCGTTGAGAGCCGCCATGCGTGCTTTGGCGATCGCCACCTCCATGCTGGCGGCGCTGGCCCCATCCAGCCGTTGCACCAGCAGCAGATGGCCGCCGCCATCACAGAGGGCGATGCTCACCTGGGCGTGCTGTTGCTGGGCCATCGCCTCGCTGGCGGCGGCGATGTGGCGGCAGTCGTCGAGCTGCAGCAGAGCGATGGTGCGCATCGCTGCCTCAACCCCAGACGATCTTCATCAGCCAGAGGTGCCCCTCCAGCTCCACGCCGGCGGCAGCGGCCTCCAGGTCGGCGTCGTTCAATTTCAGGGTGGCCTCCGCCTGGTGTTTCACCAGATCCACGCCGCTGAAGCTGTAGCCCTGTTCCGCCCCGAGCTGGGCGATGGCGTTGAGGTTGGGACAGGCGCTGAAGCGAGCGAGCAGATCGGCATCGCCCTTCACCCGATGGAGGAAGGTTTCGAGCTGGGGGTTGGCCATGGTGTGGGGGGCTGGAGGTGGAGTTCAGTGGGGCCAGCTGGCCCCGCGGGTGTTGGTGAACAGCGCATACAGCGCCGTTGAGGCACAGAGAAACAGGCGGCTGCCGTAGCGGTCGCCGAAGCAGAGGTTCGACACGCGCCTGGGCACGAGCACCTTGCCCAGCAGGGTGCCGTCGGGGGCGATGCAGTGCACTCCATCGGCTGCTCCACACCAGAGGTTGCCGTGCTCATCCACGCGGAAGCCATCGGCCCAGCCCGGGGTGATCTTGTGGAATGGCTCGCCGCCGCTCAGGCTGCGGCCATCGTTGCCGACCGTGAACCGACGGATGTACTGGCGCGGCTGATCGGCTCCGGCTGCTCCGGATTCAGCAACGTAGAGCAGTTGTTCATCCGGTGAGAAGGCCAGGCCGTTGGGGCCGTCGAAGTCGGTGGCCACCGCTGTGATCTCGCCGCTGGCGGGATCGAGTCGATACAGCGCCGGAGGCTGCTCGGCGGTCTGCCGGCCCCCCTCGTAGTCGTTCACCAGTCCGTAGTGGGGATCGCTGAACCAGATCGAGCCGTCGCTTTTCACCACCACGTCGTTGGGGGTGTTGAGCCGCTGGCCGCGGGCGTGGGTCGCCAGGGTGGTGATGCTGCCGTCGTGCTCCAGCCGGGTGAGGCTGCGGCTGCGGTGGTGGCACTGGATCAGACGGCCCTGGCGATCGCGGGTCTGGCCGTTGGCGAAGTCTGATGGCTCGAGAAAGGTGCTCACGCCATGCTGTTCGCTCCAGCGCAGGGTGCGGTTGTTGGGGATGTCGTTGAACAGCAGGCAGCGCTGGTCGCCGAACCACACGGGACCCTCCAGCCAGCGGAAGCCCTCGGCCAGCAGCTCCAGCTCGGCATTGAACAGCACCAAGGCATCGAAGCGCGAGTCGTGGCTCTCGGTGCAGGGGGAGGGCTGATGCCGCGACGTCACTGGAAGCTCCCCGGGCGAGCCCGCCGCCAGCGGTCGTCGTTGCGCTGCAGGATCAGCTGAACACAGGGCTCATCGCCCACCTGGGCGGAGAGGTGTCCGCGACGGCCGTCGGGGGTGGCGATGCAGTCCTGATCGCCCCCGAAGGAATACTCACCAGCCCGGATCACCACCAGCTGCCCATCCATGCTCTGCACCGACCAGGCACCCCGCAGCACGTAGATCCACTTGGGGATGTGGTTCTCATGCCAGTCGGCGGTCCAGCCCACCGGCAGATAGGTGACGAAGGCGTTGCCGTTCTCGAACAGATCGCGGGAGAACTGCGGGGAATCTCCCGGCCCCAGCTGTCCGAGCTGAACGTTGGAGATGGTGCAGCGCTGCTGGCGGCTGATGCCGTCGTCATCACTCCAGAGGTGCCAATAGCTCTCCGGTGGCGGCGCCTGGTTGAAGGGGTCGTCCATTGTGGTGCGAAGGTTCGTTGGGCGCCTTGTTTCAGTCCTTGATGGCGATGGCTGAGATCTCCAGTTGGATGCCGAGCACCAGCGCCGACACCTCCACCACAGCCCTGGAGGGATAGGCCTGCGGGTTGGGGAAGTACTCCTGCCACACGGCGTCGAAGCTGTCGAGCTTGTCGATGTCGGTGAGGTACACCGTGGCGCTCACCACATCTTCAAAACCAAAGCCGGCCTCCTCCAGCACAGCCTGCATGTTCCGCATCACCTGCCTGGATTCCAGGGTGATGTCTCCATCGCCCACCTTCAGGTTGGTGGTGGGATCCACGGGCAGCTGGCCGGTGATGAACAGCATGCGGTCCAGCTGAAAGCCCTGGCTGTAGGAGGCGACGGGCGTGGGAAACCGGTCGCTGTGGATGGCCCGGCGGATCGGGGCGGCGCTCATGGCATCGAGGGGCGGGATGGCCTGCGATCAACGTAGGAATGGCGATGGAAATGTCATCGCTCTGTCATGTCAGGTCTCGAACATGCCCCCGTGTTGCAGCCGGCGGCGGGTTCGTTCAGATCGGCCTAGCTTCCCTGGAGATCGTTCCCACCTTCCTGTTGCCATGACCGCCTCCAACCCCTACGCCCAGGAGCTGCTCTCCACCCTGCTCAAGGGCAAGGTGATCATCGTGACCGGCGGCAACAGCGGCATCGGCAAGGCGATCGTGAAGGAGGTGGCACGGCTGGGTGCCCGGGTGGTGATCGACTACCGCTCCCATCCGGAGGCCACCGAGGCGATCGAGCAGGAAATCGGTGAGCTGGGGGGCACCTGCATCGGCGTGCAGGCCGATGTGGGCAACCTCGACGATCTGCAGCGGTTGGTGCAGGAGGCGGTGAGCCGCTACGGCCGCCTGGATGTGATGGTGAACAACGCCGGCATCGAGACCCGCACCTCCATCCTCGACACCACCCCCGAGGATTTCGACAAGGTGCTGAACGTGAATCTGCGCGGGGTGTTCTTTGCCACCCAGTACGCCGCCAAGCAGATGATCGCCCAGGGCGGTGGCGGCCGCGTGATCAACATCTCCTCGGTGCACGAGGACTGGCCGATGCCCAACAACACCCCCTACTGCGTGGCCAAGGGTGGCGTGCGCATGCTCACCCGCACTGCCGGGGTGGAGCTGGCCGGCAAGGGGGTCACGATCGTGAACGTGGGCCCTGGAGCCGTGGCCACCCCCATCAACGACTCCACCATGAACAACCCCGAGCTGTTGGCCAAGCTCAACGCCGCCATCCCGATGGGGCGCATGGCCCAGCCGGAGGAGATCGCCCGGGTGGTGGCCTTCCTGGCCAGCGATGCCGCCAGCTACATCACCGCCACCAGCATCTTTGCCGATGGCGGCATCATGCAGAGCAGCCCCGGCCTCTGAGCCGGCAGGCGCACCTCGCCCAGGCCTTTGAAGCTCACCCGCGACCAGCTGCAGCGCCTCCGGCATCGGCACATGGGGTACCGCCTCACCCTCTGTGCCGAAGTGCTGCTGCTGTTGCTGCTTCCTCTGGCCCAGCAGCACAACGGACTGTTGTCGCTGTTGTTGATCGGCCTGGCCCTGGAGCTGGTGGCGTTTGTGAGCCGCTACTCCTCGCTGCGGGCCACGCGCCCCCTGGTCTATGGCCTGGGTGGGCTGGCGGTGGTGTTGGAGGTGCTCTGGCAGACCTCCCTGCGTTTCTCCCCCAGCCTGGGCCAGCTGCTCACGGTGCCGCACGTGCTGGTGTGGGTGTTGTTCCTGCTGGTGGCCGTGGTGCGCAAGGTGAAAACCCTGATCCGGGAGCCCTACGTGACCGTTTCGGTGGTGCTCGGCGCGGCCTCCGGCTACCTGCTGGTGGGCATCGCCGGTGGCGTGCTGCTCACGGCGCTGTGGGTGCTGCAACCGGCGGCCTTTGATGCGGCGTCCTTGCCGTTGGCGCCGGTCACGGCGGCGGATCCGGTGCCGGTGTCCCCCGCGCTGATGGCTGCGTCGTTCGGGTTGCTCACCACCGTGGGCACCGGCGTTCTCTCCCCCGCCAACGTGACGGCCCAGGTGATCGCCTCGGTGATCACCATTGCCGGTCAGCTGTATGTGGCGATCCTGATTGCCCTGATCCTCGGCCGCTTCCATCAGCGTGGCGGCTGAACACCCCACCCGTTGAGCTGTCTGTTGTGTCGCATCCCCAACTGCTGCGTCCCCGTGTGCTGCTGCAACGGCTGTTGCAGCTCACGGTTCTGGGGTTGCTGGTGGGCCTGGCCTGCTGGCCGTTCAATCTCCTGGACCATTGGCAGGACACCCTGCTGAGGCTGCTGCCCACCTACACCGGCAACGAGTGGTCGTCCACCGCCCTGGCCCTGGCCCTGGCGCCGCTCGTGGTGGCACCGCTGGTGGTGTGGCTGCAGTCGGGGCTGTGGGCCCGCGGCGCCGGTTCCGGCATTCCCCAGACCATGGCCAGCATCGAGGAGCCCGGTGAGGCATCGCGGCTGCTGGGCCTGGTGCCAACCCTACAGCGGCTGGGTCTCTGGGGCCTGGCTACCCTGGCCCTGATGCCCCTGGGGCGCGAGGGCCCGGTGGTGCAGGTGGGGGCAGCGGTGGCCCAGGGCCTGCGGCGGCGTTTCCCCGGTTGGTTGTCGGAGTTGAAGGATTCCGATCTGCTGGCGGTGGCCGCTGGCGCCGGGCTGGCGGGCGGCTTCAACACCCCCCTGATGGGGGCGGTGTTCGTGGCGGAGGAACTCACCAGTTCCTTCCATGCGGCCCTGCTCTGGCCGGCGCTGGTGGTGTGTGCCGTGGCAGCCGCCTTCAGCAACATCACCGGTCAGCCCCTGTTCGCCCTCGGACTGCTGGGCACCGAACCGATAGAGATCCTCCAGGTGCTCTGGGCCCTGCCGATCGGCTTGCTGGGGGGGCTGCTCGGTGCGGTGTTCGGCCAGTTGCTGCTGCTGACCACCCGTCGCTTCCGCAGCCTGGCCCGACGCATGCCCCTGCGGCTGGGACTGGCGGTGGGCACGGTGCTCAGTGGCTTCGCCCTGGCCAGCGGCGGCGCCAGTGGCGGCGACGGGGAGGCGTTGATGAGCCATCTGATTGCCGGCAACGCCCTGGGGGGACCGGCGGGCGATCTGCTCACCCTGGCGGTGCGGCTGTTCGGACCGGTGCTCGCCCTGGGCGCGGGCATTCCCGGCGGGTTGATTGATCCTTCCTTTGCCTTCGGCGCGGTGCTCGGTCGCAGCATCGCCGACCTGGCCGGTGCCGGCGGCCTGGGACTGGCCCTGGGGATGGCGGCCGGCCTGGCCGGGGCGACCCAGCTGCCGGTGATGACGGTGCTGTTTGCCCTGCGGTTGGCGGGGGATCAGCAGCTGCTGCCGGGCATCCTGATCGCCGCGGTGCTGGGGGCCTATGTGAGTCGGCTGCTGCTGGCGAAGCCGATCTATCACGCCCTCAAGGACCTCACGATGCCCGAGGGGGGTGGCTCTCGCCGATCATCCCTCGCCGATGACTAGGGCGGAGCGCTGGCGGGCGGCGATCATCCACAGCCACTTGGTGAGCAGGGTGAGCCGGTTCTCGTTGTCGGGCATGAAGGCCAGGTGGGCCAGGCCCCACAACAGCCAGCCCATGGCGCCGCTCACCTTGAAGCCGCGCAGGTCGGCCACGGCGAACAGCGGGCCGATCACGGCCATGCTGCCGAAATCGCTGAACAGGAAAGGTTTGTGGCTCTCCCCCTGGCTGCTGGCGAGGATGTCCTGGGCCACCCAGCCCCCCATCTGCACGGCTGGTCCGGCCATGCCCGGCAGGGGTTTGCCATCGGCGGTGTGGCTGTAGCTGCACAGGTCGCCCACCACCCGGATCTCCGGATGGCCAGGGATGGAGAAATCGGGCTCCACCACCACCCGGCCGCCGCGATCCAGGCTGCAGCCGCTGCGATCGGCCAGCAGTTTGCCCAGGGGTGCTGCGGCCACGCCGGCGGTCCAGCAGATGGTCTTGGCCTCCAGGGTGCGCTCGCCGTCGGCGGTGGTCACCACCACCTGACCC
>RGNC01000053.1 GCA_010029175.1 Synechococcaceae bacterium WB8_1B_136
TGGTCGACGACGAGGAGATTCTCGAGCTAGTTGAACTGGAAGTGCGTGAACTGCTGACCAGCTACGACTTCCCCGGCGACGACATCCCCGTGGTCCAGGTGTCTGGCCTCAAGGCCCTCGAGGGCGATGCCGAGTGGGAAGGCCGCATCGACGAGCTGATGAACGCGGTTGATACCGCCATCCCCGAGCCCGAGCGCGAAATCGACAAGCCCTTCCTGATGGCCGTCGAAGACGTGTTCTCGATCACCGGTCGTGGCACCGTGGCCACCGGCCGTATCGAGCGCGGAAAGGTGAAGGTGGGCGAGGAAATCGAGATCGTCGGCATCAAGGACACCCGGAAGTGCACCGTTACCGGTGTGGAGATGTTCCGCAAGCTGCTCGACGAGGGCATGGCCGGCGACAACGTGGGCCTGCTGCTGCGCGGCATCCAGAAGGAGGACATCGAGCGCGGCATGGTGCTGGTGAAGCCTGGCTCGATCAAGCCCCACACCAAGTTCGAGGGTGAGGTGTATGTGCTGAAGAAAGAAGAAGGTGGTCGTCACACCCCCTTCTTCGCCGGCTACCGCCCGCAGTTCTACATCCGCACCACGGATGTGACCGGTCAGATCACCGCCTTCACCTCTGACGACGGCTCCAACGTCGAAATGGTGATGCCCGGCGACCGCATCAAGATGACCGGCGAGCTGATCTGCCCGGTGGCCATCGAGCAGGGCATGCGCTTCGCCATCCGCGAAGGCGGCCGCACCATCGGTGCCGGCGTGGTGTCCAATTGTGGGGTGGGGTCATGGCGACCTCACCCCTTCCGCACCTTGACAATCCAATGCGCCCTTCAGGGCGTTACCCATCTGCAAGGGCCTGCGCCCGTACCCCTCCATGTCCACTGCCATTGCCCAGCAGAAGATCCGCATTCGCCTGAAGGCGTTTGATCGCCGCATGCTGGATCTCTCCTGCGAAAAAATCATCGAAACGGCCGACCACACCGCTGCAACGGCGATCGGCCCGATTCCCCTGCCCACCAAGCGCAAGATCTATTGCGTGCTGCGCTCGCCCCACGTGGACAAGGATTCCCGTGAGCACTTCGAGACCCGCACCCATCGCCGCATCATCGATATCTACAGCCCCTCGGCCAAGACCATCGACGCCCTGATGAAACTCGATCTCCCCAGTGGCGTCGACATCGAAGTGAAGCTCTGATCCTTGCCGCCCTTGGCTTGGGGGCCTGGGGCCCGCTCGCCAACCCTGCGCTCAGCCCGCCATTCGGCGGGCTTTTCTGTGGTGGGGTCTCCGGCCGCGGCTGGCCGGCCCGCTGCCTAGGATTGAGTCCAGCACACGGTTCTGCCCCGCGGCGGTGCCTGGCCACTCCACCGCTGCTCAAGGGATTTCAACGTGACACAACTGGCCGTGAGGGAACTGCCGCTCTTCCCGCTGCCGGATGTGGTGCTCTTCCCGCAGGAGGTGCTGCCCCTGCACATCTTCGAGCCCCGCTACCGGATGATGCTGCGCACCGTGCTGGACAGCGATCGTCGCTTCGGGGTGGTGCGCTGGGATCCACAGGAAGGGCGGATGGCCGAGGTGGGCTGCTGCGCCGAAATCCTCCAATGCCAAACCCAGGCCGACGACCGCAGCAACATCGTGACCCTGGGCCAACAGCGCTTTCGCGTGCTCGAAGTGGTGCGCGAAGCCCCGTTCAAGGTGGGGCTGGTGAGCTGGATCGAGGATGAGCAGCCACAGAATCACGCGGCCTTGAGCAATCTTTCCTCCGAAGTGAGCCGCGCCCTGAAGGATGTGGTGGAGCTCACCGGCAAGTTGATGGGCAAAGCCACAACCCTCCCCAACGATGTGCCCGACCTGCCACGGGAGCTCTCCTTCTGGATCGGTTCGCACCTGGGGGGACCAGTGGCGGAGCAGCAGCAGGCGCTGCTGGAGATCACCGACACCGAGGAGCGGTTGCGCCAGGAGTTCGAACTGCTCGATGAAACCCGCCGCCAGTTGGCAGCCCGGACCGTGCTGCAGGACACCTTCCGCGACCTCGACAGCTCCACCGACCCCGAGGAGGGCTGAGGTGCCGCTGCTGGCAATTCTCCTGGTGGCCGGCCTGCTGGTGCTGGCCCTGTTGCTCTGGAGTTGGAAGGATCGTCAGTTTGAGAGCACAGCCAGCGTGGCGGAGGCCTACGACCGCTGGACCGACGACCAGTTGCTGGAACGGCTCTGGGGCGAGCACGTGCACCTGGGGCACTACGGCAATCCGCCGCGCCCGCAGGACTTTCGCCGGGCCAAGGAAGCCTTTGTGCACGAACTGGTGCGCTGGAGTGGCCTGGATCAACTGCCCAGGGGCAGCCGGGTGCTGGATGTGGGCTGCGGCATCGGCGGCAGCGCCCGCATCCTGGCCTCCCACTACGGTTTGGACGTGCTGGGGATCAGCATCAGCCCGGGGCAGATCCGCCGGGCCCGGGAGCTCACCCCATCTGGCCTGAGCTGTGGGTTTGCGGTGATGGATGCCCTGGCCCTGCAGCTGCCGGATGCCAGTTTCGATGCGGTGTGGAGCGTGGAGGCCGGGCCCCACATGCCCGACAAACAGCGCTACGCCGATGAGCTGCTGCGGGTGCTCAAACCCGGCGGTCTGCTGGCCGTGGCCGACTGGAACCGCCGCGATGCGGCCATCCAGCCCTTAAACCGCCTGGAGCGCTGGGTGATGCACCAACTGCTGGTGCAGTGGGCCCACCCGGAATTCGCCAGCATCCCCGGTTTCCGCCGCAACCTCCAGCAGAGCCGATTTGGCCAGGCCGGAAGCCACCAGCCGGGCGAGGGGCAAGCACAAGCGCCCCTGCTGGTGGAAACAGCCGACTGGAGCCGCGAAACCCTGCCCTCCTGGTTCGACTCGATCCTCGAGGGCGTACGCCGGCCAGGCGCCGTTCTTGGCCTGGGGCCCAAGGCGGTGCTGATGGGCCTGCGGGAAACACCCACGATCCTGCTGATGCACTGGGGCTTCGCCACCGGAATGATGCAGTTCGGCGTGTTCCGCGCCCGCAAACCGGCCTGAGGATCAGGCGTCCTGCTCGGCGATCTGGGTGAGCGGGTAGGCCCCAAACACAACCAGATGCTCACAGAGGGGACGCAGCTCCTCAAGGGCCTGCTGCAGCGGAGCTGCACCCTGGGGCAAGTCGAGGTCGACGAAAAAGATGTATTCGCCCATCTCCCGCTTGGAGGGGCGCGATTCGATCCGGCTCATGTTGAGGCCGCGGTGCGCGAAGCAGGCCAGGGCCTGCAGCAGAGCGCCTGGCTGGTTGGCCTGGAGCGAGAAGGCGAGGCTGGCCAGGGGGCCCTCGAGGCTGCGCTCGCCCCGCTCCAGCAGCAGAAAGCGGGTGCAGTTGCCCGGCACATCATTGATCGGATAGGCCAGCACCTCCAATCCGTGCTCCCGGGCAGCCTTCAGGGAGGCGATCGCCGCCCGGAAACGGCTGCCGGCCACCATGCGGGCGGCCTCCGCGGTGGAACTGGTGGGCAGCTGCAGGGCCGTGGGCAGCTGATCCGCCAGCCATTGGCTGCACTGGGCCAGGGCCTGCGGATGGGAGAGCACCTCGCTCACCCCCTCCAGGGGGCCGCTGCCCAGCAGGGCATGGCGGATCGGCAACACCAGGGCCCGAGCCACCCGCAACTCGGGGTGTTCCCACAGGGCATCCAGGCAGGCCGTGACGCCACCCTCCACGGAATTTTCCACCGGCACCACCGCCGCCTCGCAGTTGCCATCCGCCAGGGCCTTCACCACGGCGCGGATCCCCACCTGCGGCAGGAAGCGGGGCTGCTCGATCTGCTCAAGGGCGGCCAACCCCATCGCGGCCTGCTCCCCGTAGGTGCCGGCGGGGCCAAGGAAGGCGATGCGCATGGGAGCTGAAACGACCGTGCTGGATAGGATCATGCCGCCCCGGCAGCTCTCTGATGCCCCTGGCCTTCAGTGCCAGCCAAGCGCTGCAGCTGCCCGTACAGCGCCACGGCGAGCGCCTGGGCCCCTATCTCGACGACGAGCAACGGGTGATCAGCGCCCTGCTGGATCCCCGTCAGCTGAGCCCCCTCAACGGGGGCCGCTACCGCTACACCGTCACCAAACTGCAGGTGTTCCAACTGCAGATCCAGCCGGTGGTCGACCTGGTGGCCCGCCGCAGCCCCAATCGCCTCGAACTGGAGGCCGTGGATTGCGAGCTGGAGGGTCTGGGGCTGGTGGACGACTTCCGCCTCACGCTGCACTCCTGGCTCGAGGCCAATCCCGCGGGTCTGGTGGGGGAGGCCGCCCTGGCGGTGAGCGTGAGCCAACCCAGCCTGCTGCGGCTGATTCCGCCCAAGGTGCTGGAAGCCACGGGGCGTTCCCTGCTGGCGGGGATCCTGCTGGGCATCAAGACCCGGGTGGGCCAGCAGCTGTTGAACGACTTCGAGAGCTGGTGCGAGCAGCCCTAGGCCACCAGCACCTTGGTGAGAAACGAGCGCCGGTGCAGGGGCGTGGGGCCCAGCTGCAACAACGCCTGCCGATGCAGGGCCGTGCCGTATCCGGCATGACGCTCGAGCCCGTAACCGGGATGGTGCCGGGCCAGGCGGCTGATCAGCGCATCGCGGGCCTGCTTGGCCAGCACACTGGCGGCGGCGATCTCCAAATGCTGGCTATCGCCACGAACCACCGTCCGCTGCTCGCCAGGCCAACAGCGCAGGGGCAACACGCCATCCACGAGCACCAGATCCGGAGGCACCACCAGGCGCTGCAGGGCCCGCACCATGGCCCACTCCGTGGCGGTGCGGATGCCATGGCGATCGATCTCGGCCGCAGAGGCCTGCCCCAGGGCCCATTGGCTGGTGTGGGCGGTGATCAGGGGCACCAGCTGGGCCCGGCGCCGGGCTGAGAGGGCCTTGCTGTCGGTGAGGCCAGCAGCTGCCAGGGGAGCTCGAGCTTGGTCGGGCAGGATCACGGCGGCGGCGAAGACGGGGCCGAACCAGCAGCCGCGCCCCACTTCGTCGACGCCGGCGATGGTCAACTCACTCGGCTGCGGAGGAGCGGCGCCGGCGGCGGCGGGGCTCACCGTTGTCGTCGGGCTCGGGGGCTGGATCAACGGCGGCGGAAGCAACGGGGGCCGTGGTTGCACGGCTGCGGCTGCGGCCGGTGCGGGAGGGGCTGGCCTGGGCTTCGGGCTTGGGGGTGGTCACCACCTCGATCGTGGCGTCAGCCAGCACAGGAATGGCGGTGAAGTCCTCGCTGGGCAGAGGGGTGATGTCCACCGCGAGGGGCAACGGCGACTCCGCCACCAGCGGCGCTGCGGCGCCCCCCGCGGCCTCGGCACTGCCGCCGCGGCCGCGGCGGCGGCGGCGAGGACCGGAGGCCGCCAGTTGTTGACGCGCCTGCTCCAGAACAGCATCGGCGTCTTCCCCGGGCCGCACCACCCGCACAACGAGATTGTCGGCCTCAGGGGCCGCTTCCAGCAGCAAGGCGGGGTTCAACCCCAACCAGCCGTACACCAGCTCCTGATCGGCATCCATCGGCACCGCCACCAGCTCGGGCTCGGGGCGACGACTGGGGGGTTCGGCCGCTGCCGTGGTGGCCGCCTCCAGGGAGAGGCCAGGCGCCGCCGCCGTGGTGTCGTCGAAGCTGGCCAGTTCGGCCACCTCTCCGCCACCCCGACCGCCACGGCCGCCACGGCGGCGGCGGCCACCAGATCCCTCGCCAGCCGACGGGCTGAGCACCTCGGCCCGGGCCGAAGCGGCGGAGCGCACCAGGCCACCGGCCGTGGCCAACGGTTGCAGTGAGTCTTTGCCGGGGAGCACAGCCACATGGCCCAAGCCACCGCAGCTCGGGCAGGCGCGGCCGAACAGTTCGTAGATGTTCTGGCCCTGGCGCTTGCGGGTGAGTTCCACCAGGCCCAGCTCAGTGATCTGGGCGATCTGAGGACGGGCGGAATCGTGCCGTACCTCGGCGGTGAAGTGCTCCAGCAATTGGAGCTGGTCGCGGCGCGACTCCATGTCGATGAAGTCGATGATCACCACGCCGCCGATGTTGCGGAGCTTGAGTTGGCGGGCGATCTCGCTGGCGGCCTCGTAGTTGGTCCACAGCACCGTTTCGCGTGCATTGGCGGAACGGGTGAAGGAGCCGGAGTTCACATCGATCACCGTGAGTGCCTCCGTGGGCTCGATGATCACGTAGCCACCGGAGGGCAGATCCACCCGCGGCTTGAGGGCATCGCGAATGGCCGCATTCACCTTGAAATGCTCAAGGATCTCGGCGGGCTCGTTGTAGGCCTCCACCTGCACATTGGCGTGGTCGACACCGAGGAAGGCATTCACGCGGGCCACCCCATCGGCACCATCCACCACCACCCGCGCCACCTCAGGGGTGTAGTGATCGCGGAGAATGCGGTGGATGAAGTCCTCGTCGCGGTTGAGCAGCACCGGCGGGCTGGCGGTTTCCGCAGCGCTCTGGATCGCCTCCCATTGGCGCAGCAGGGCCTCCAGGTCGTCGATCAGCAGCTCCTCGCTGACAGCTTCGGCCTCGGTGCGGATCAACAGGCCGGCGCCGGGGGGCTTGATCAGCACACCCAGGGCCCTCAGGCGGTTGCGCTCGCTCTCGCCATTGATGCGCCGGGAGATGTTCACCCCCTGGCCGTGGGGCTGGAGCACCAGGAAGCGACCGGGCAGGGCCAGGTTGCCGGTGAGGCGTGGCCCCTTGGTGCCGGTGGGCTCCTTCATCACCTGCACCAGCACCTTCTGGCGCGGCTCCAGCAGCTCAGTGATCCCCGCAGCGCCCTTCCTCAACCGCAGCGGGCCGAGATCGGTGACGTGGATGAAGCCATTTTTCTCGCCTTCGCCGATGTTGACGAAGGCGGCATCAATGCCGGGAAGAACATTTTCAACGGTGCCGAGGTAGACGTCACCGATCTGGTAGCGGCCCTGGGCCACCACCAGTTCATCCACACGCTCATCGGTGAGAACCGCGGCGATGCGCAGCTGCTCGGCGATGACGATCTGCTGGGGCATGGAGGATCAGGAATCGGCCCGCCCAAGGCGGACCAGAGGGGAAGAGAAGACGAACGGCTCAGGCCGTACCCCCAGCCACATCAACTACTGCTCCTCCATCGCCGATGGAGGAGGGCAGAAATGGTGGGTGGGGATTGAAAACTTCAGAACGACATCCGCTAGGGGGACGCCTCAGGTCAACAGGCAGGAGGCCTGTCTCAAGTCCAGCGACACAGGGCCAGTCACCGAGGGGGAACCAGCTGCTAGCCGCGGCCCTTGGACGGCTCATCCGGCGAAGGGAAGCAAGTTCCAGATCTGATCGGAACCCGTCTGAACGGCGCCGCCTGTCGCGACTTTCAGGAAGAGAGGTTCGAGAAAGCTGCTGCGGTTGTCTCTCTCATCAAGAGGGAGAAGATCACCGAACCAAGGGTGGTCCTAGGGATCTGCCGTCGTGCTTGCACGCTAGCACGGGTGTTTTGCGGCAGCTCAGCTCAGGCGCAGTTGCAGGGATTCGCGCCGCAAGGTCAACAGCTCCAGGGCGGTATCCAGCTGCTGGCTGAACCACTGCTGCAGCTGTTCCGGCCGCAGGCTGCGACCCGCTGGATCAATCACTGCGGCGTAACGGAGCACCATCGCCTCCAATTCGGGCGCCGGGACCGGCTGCAGCTCGAGGCTCTGGAGGTAGGGGCGGCAATCACGGCTTCGCGGCCGGCCCTTCTTGTCGGTGTCCTCCCAGATCCATTCCGGCGCACTGATCAGGGCCTCGGCGGCGGCCTGCCAGCGCTCCGGGCTCACCGGCGCGGCGGCCGGCTGGGGCCGCAGCACCAAGCTCCACCGCGCCGCCGCCAGCTCCTGCGAGAGGCTCGACCCCGCCACGGGCACCTCCACCACATCCAGCAACGCGAACTCCTCCGGCAGCTGGGCCTGCAGCCGCTGCTGCACCCAGGCGGGGCTCTGCCATTCGGCCAGCTCCAGATCCAGCCACTCCCCATCGGCCTCCGCCCCCAGGGGCAGAGCCAGGGCGAACTGCACCCGCGGCAGCGGATGAAACCCGCCGCTGAAACTCACGGGCAGCCCGCTGCGGCGCAGGGCCCGCTCGACCAGGCGCACCAGATCCAGGTGGCTGAGCAGGGCCAGCGAACCGCGCTTGCTGAAGCGGAAGCGCAGCCGCTGCACCCGCTCGCTGGCCGGCGCCCGCTGGGGCTGCTGCACGGGGATCGGCGGCGGCGGGATCACCACGTTGTGGCCCAGCTCGGGGCCGCACACGCCGCAGCTGCTGCACCCCTCGAAGGAACAGTCGGCCACCACCGCGGCGGCCAGGGCCCGCTGCAGGTCGTCGGCCAGCCAGCGCTTGTCGATGCCGGAATCAATGTGGTCCCAGGGCAGGGGCTGGGCGCAGAAGGCCGCCAGATCACCGGCCTCCATGCCCTCGGCGGCGCTCCACTCCCCCAGCTCCAGGGCGCGGTAGCGGCCGCCCAGCCCAGCGGCCCCAATGGCCTCGGTCCAGGCGGCGTAGGTGCGATCGGCCGCCTCGAACCAGGCATCCAGGCCGGCACCGGCCCGCCAGGCGGCCTCGATCACCGGCGCCAGGCGCCGGTCGCCGCGGCCCACGAAGTCCTCCATGGCCGAGAGGCGCACATCGGTGAGGTTGGTCTTGATGCCACGGAGGGGGCGCAGGGCCTCGCGCAGCAGCTGCTGGCGCCGCTGGAACTCCGCCGTGCTCACGCTGTGCCACTGGAAGGGTGTGTGGGGCTTGGGCGTGAAGTTGCTGATGGTGAGGTTCAGCTCCAGGCGGCCCAGGTCGGTGCAGTGGCGCTGCAGGCTGCGGCAGGTGTCGGCGATGCCCAGCACATCGGCATCGGTTTCCCCCGGCAGGCCGATCATGAAATAGAGCTTGATCTTGCGATAACCGCTCTGCATCGCCGTGCGGATGCCCCGCAGCAGCTCGGCATCGGTGAGGCCCTTGTTCACGATGTCGCGCAGGCGCTGGGTGCCGGCCTCCGGCGCGAAGGTGAGGCCCGCCTTGCGGGTGCCGCCCAGGATGTGGGCGATGTTCTCGTCGAAGCGATCCACCCGCTGGCTGGGCAGGGTGAGGGTCACGTTCTTGTCGGCCAGGCGGTTGCGCAGCTCCACCCCCACCGCCGGCAGGGCCAGGTAGTCGGAGCAGCTGAGCGAGAGCAGCGAGAAATCGGAGTAGCCGGTGCGCTCCATGCCGGTTTCGATCGCCTCGATCACCGCCTCGGGCTCCACATCCCGGGCCGGGCGGGTGAGCATCCCCGGCTGACAGAAGCGGCAGCCGCGGGTGCAGCCGCGGCGGATCTCCACTGTGAGCCGGTCGTGCACCGTTTCGATGTGGGGCACCAGGCCCATGGCGTAATGGGGCATCGGCGTGGCGGTGCGCCGCTGCACCCGGGCAGGAACACCAGGCAGCAATGGCACCTGGGTCACGCCATCGGGCCCGGGGCCATAGAGGGCCGGCACGTAGACGCCCGGCACCTGGGCCAGATCGATCAACAGCTCCCGGCGGCTGAGACCGGCGGCGCGTCCGTCGGCCACCACCAGGCCGATCTCGGGCAGCACCTCCTCGCCATCGCCCAGCACCACGAAATCGAAAAAGGCGGCAAAGGGCTCCGGGTTGCTGGTGGCAGTGGGCCCGCCGGCAAAGATCAGGGGCGGCGCCTCGGGGTGATCCAGTGGCTGGTCGCCTCGCTGGTCGGCGCGCAGGGGGATGCCCGCCAAATCGAACATCTCCAGGATGTTGGTGCCGCCCAGCTCGTAGCTGAGCGAGAAGCCGAGGATGTCGAAGGCACGGAGGGGCCGGCGGCTCTCCACCGCGAACAGGAGCACACTGCGCTCCCTGAGCCGCGTCGCCAGGTCGGGGGCCGGCAGATAACTGCGATCGCACAGCTGCCCCGGAACGGCGTTGAGGATCGAATAGAGAATGATGTGACCGGTGTTGCTGGAGCCCACCTCGTAGATCTCGGGGTAGGTGAGGGCCCAGCGCACGCCGGCGGCGTCCCAGGCCTGATCCCAGTCGCGGGGCTGCACCCCCAGCTCATTGCCCAGGTAGCGGCCGGGCCGGCTGATCGCCAGATCGATCAGGGCATCGAAATCGATCGACGCCCCGGCAGCACCAGGGGCAGCGGCAACAGTCACGGAGACGGAGGGCTTGATGCCGGCTTCAGGGCTGATCTGATCGTATGCAGCCACGGCCATTGCAGTGCACGCAGACAGGCCGAGGCTCCGAGTCCAGGAACGCGCCGTTGAACCATGCAATTTTACGCCTAGGATGCAGAAATGCATGGCTATTTCCCGAGGGCGGCGGCCGGAGCCTTGGAGCGGGCGTTGGCGCGGGCGCCGGCGGCCCTGCTGCTGGGGCCCCGTCAGTGCGGCAAATCCACCCTGGCGCGGCAGCTGCTGGCCCAGCGCAGCGATGCCGTTCTGCTCGACCTGCAGGATCGGGCTGACCGCGCCCGCCTGCAGGAGCCGGAACTGTTCTTTGAAGCCCACCGCCACGAGCTGATCTGTCTCGATGAGATCCAGCTGCTGCCGGAGTTTTTCAGCCTGCTACGCGCCGAAATCGACCGGGATCGACGGCCGAGCCGCTTCCTGCTGCTGGGCTCGGCCTCCGGCCCCCTGCTGCGCCAGAGCCACGAGAGCCTCGCCGGGCGCATCGCGGAGGTTGAACTCACCCCCTTCCTGCTCCAGGAGGTGGCCCACGCCGCCAGCTGGCAACAGCTGTGGCTGCGCGGTGGCTTCCCAGAGAGCCTGTTGAGCGCGGCAGAGGACGACAGCGTCGCCTGGCGCGAGGACTTCATCCGCACGTTCCTGGGACGCGACATCGCCGGCCTGCAGCTGGGACTGCCACTGCCCCTGATGGAGCGACTGTGGCGGCTGCTGGCCCACAGCCAGGGACAGACCCTGAATACCAGTCGGCTGGCGGGGCTGCTCGATCTGCGCAGCAGCCGGCTGCAACACCTACTGGCTGTGCTGGAGCAGACCTTCATGCTGCGGCGGCTGCCGCCCCTGGAGGCCAACCTCAGCAAGCGGTTGGTGCGATCCCCCAAGCTCTACCTGCGCGACAGCGGCTTGCTGCACAGCCTGCTGGGAATCGAGTCCTACGACGACCTGCTGGCCCACCCGCAGGCGGGCGAGAGCTGGGAGGGCTTCGTGATCGAGCAGCTGATCGCCGCTCACCCGCGCTGGCGGCCTCACTTCCTACGCACCAGCAACGGCGCCGAACTCGATCTGGTGCTGGAGCGGGGGCAACGGAGGCGGGCCTATGAGATCAAGCTGTCCAAGGCGCCGCGGGTGTCGCGGGGCTTCCATGAACTGGTGGGGCAGCTGCAACCGGAACGGGCCGAGCTGATCGCCCCGGTGGATCAGGCCTTTGAAGCCAGACCCGGCATCTGGGTACGGCCACCGCACGAGTCCAGCACCCCGGACCGGAGCCTCGCCAGCCCGGCGCCATAGGACAATCCGGCGAACGCAACCCATCCGCGCGCGGCGCCCGTCTCCCATGGCCCAGGTCAACGGCAACTACCTCAAGCTCAAGGCCGGCTATCTGTTTCCCGAGATCGCCCGGCGCGTCAAGGCCTTCAGTGAGGCCAACCCCCAGGCGCCGATCATCCGCCTGGGCATCGGCGATGTCACCGAGCCCCTGCCCGAGGCCTGCCGCAACGCCATGAAGGCCGCCATCGACGAGATGGGCACCCGCGAGGGCTTCCATGGCTACGGCCCCGAGCAGGGCTACCTGTGGCTGCGCGAGAAGATCGCCGCCACCGATTTCCAGGCCCGCGGCTGCCAGATCTCGGCCGAGGAGATCTTCGTCTCCGACGGCTCCAAGTGCGACAGCGCCAACATCCTCGACATCCTCGGCGAGGGCAACCGCATCGCGGTCACCGATCCGGTGTATCCGGTGTATGTGGACAGCAACGTGATGGCGGGCCGCACCGGCGATGCCGATGACGCCGGCCAGTACGGCGGCCTCACCTACCTGCCCATCAACGCAGGCAACGGCTTCACCGCCCAGATCCCCACGGAAAAGGTGGATCTGATCTACCTCTGCTTCCCCAACAACCCCACCGGTGCGGTGGCCACCAAGGAGCAGCTCAAGGCCTGGGTGGATTACGCCCGCGCCAACGGCGCCCTGATCCTGTTCGACGCCGCCTACGAGGCATTCATCCAGGACCCCTCCCTGCCCCACTCGATCTACGAGATCGAGGGCGCACGGGAGTGTGCGATCGAGTTCCGCTCCTTCTCCAAGAACGCCGGCTTCAC
>RGNC01000054.1 GCA_010029175.1 Synechococcaceae bacterium WB8_1B_136
GGGCAGCAGGCGATTGTTGCCACCTGTGTGGCAGCGGCCGCGCTGTTGAGCGGCTGCGCCGGCCTGGTGCCGCGGCGCCAGGCGGCGGCGCCTGTTGGCCTGGGGCCTGAAAGCCGCCAGGATCCAGCCCTGAGCGGCAACGGCCGGCTGCTGGCCTCGGTTGTGGAGCGCGGCGGACGCAGCACCGTGTTGCTTCAGGATCGCCGCAGCGGCCAGGTGCTGCCGCTGCGCCACCTGCGGGGCCAACAACCCCACAGTTCGCCGGCCCTGAGCTGGAATGGCCGCTATCTGGCACTGCTGGTGCAGCGGGGGCCCCACCGCCAGGCCGTGGTGGAAGATCGGCTCACGGGCCAGTTCTATCCGCTCCTGCTGCCGCCGGGACGGGAACCCCAGCGCCTCAGCCTGGCGGCGGATGGCCGGCAGGTGGCCATCGACCTGCTCGACAACGGCCAACGGCGGGTGGAGGTGTTCGATCTCAGCACGCTGCTGGAGGCCGATCTGGCCCCGGGCCAGCGGGAGAGCGGCGGCGGCCCGGGGATGGTGCCATGAGGCGTTGGCTGTGGCGCACCGCCTGGCTACTGCCGGCCCAGGCCCTGCTGCTGCTGTTGGCGGGATGCCTGGGGGGACAGCTGCGGCCCCTGCCTGGGCTCAACCAGCAGCTGAGCCGCCTGGGCAGCAGCCACGACCCCGCCTTCACGGGCCAGTGGCTGGCCCTGATCGCCGCTCGCCAGGGCCGTGAACAGGTGGTGCTGGTGAACACCAGGCGCCAGGCGCCGGAGCCACTGCCTGGTCTGAACCGCCCGGATGCCCAGCCCCTGAGCGTGGCCGTGGATGGCCAGGGGGAACGGCTGGCGCTGGTGCGGCAGCTGGAGGGGCGCACCGAGCTGGTGCTCTACCGCCGCTCGCTGATGAGCCTTCAGCCGATCAGGATCGAGCCCGCCGGCGTGCCACGCCAGGTGAACCTCAGCACCGATGGCCGCGTGCTGGCCGTGGAGGTGAGCCGGGGCGGGCTCTGGCAGGTGGACCTGCTGGAGCTGCCCTAACCCCGCCACCCCCTCAGGACACAAACCCGGCCCATTTCAGGAAGGTCTGGCCGCTCAGGGCCTCCACCAACAGGATGGCGGCAAAGCCCACCATGGCGAAACGGCCATTGACCCTCTCGGCATAGGCGCTCCACCCGAAGGCGGGCACATCCTGGGTGGTGGCGCTGGTGGCAGGCGTGGTGGGGGCGGCAGGCGTGGCAGGGGCGGAGTCGGTCATGGCTTCAGGCACCGGGGTTGAAGGTATAGCTGGCGGACGGGATCAGCTTCCAGCCCCCCTCGCCGTCGAGCTCCAGCACCGTGTCGTGGAACGACTTGAGGGTGGGCCGATGCCCCACGCTCACAAAGGCCATCTCACGCTGGGCCAGCAGTTGGTAGAGGTGCTTCTCGGTGGCCACATCGAGGGCACTGGTGGCCTCATCCAGCACCACGAAGCGCGGCGAGTTGAGCAACAGGCGGGCAAAGGCCAGGCGCTGCTGCTCGCCGAGCGACAGCAGCCGCGGCCAGTCCTGCTTGATGTCGAAGTCGGGATAGCGCTGCACCAACTCCGGCAGACGCACCTCCTCCAGCACGCTGCGCAGGTGCTGGTCACTGAAGCGCTTGGGATCCTGGGGGTAACAGAGCTGCTCCCGCAGGCTTCCGAGAATCATGTAGGGCTTCTGGGGGATGAACAGCAACTCCGAGAGCGGCGGCCGCTCCACCTGGCCGGCGGCGGGAGGCCAAAGGCCACTCACCAGGCGCAGGAGTGAGGTCTTGCCGCAGCCACTGGGCCCCACCACCAGCACCCTCTGGGAGGGCGCCACCTCCAGGCTGAGATCGCGGATCAGGCGCCGCTCGCTCTGGGGGGGCACCAGATCCACGTGACTCACCAGCAGGGCATGGCTGCAGGCCTCGGCGCTGGCTTCACCCTCCAGCTGATCCCGGTCGGTGTTGGCACGGCCGATGGTGTCCACCTTGCCCTGGAAGCCCTCCAGACGGCTGATGGAAGCGGAGAAGGCGGCGAGCTGGTCGATGTTGTTGACGATGTAACTCACCGAAAACAACACCTGGGAGAAGGCGATGCTGGCCTGTCCGAACACACCGAAGTCCACCTGTTTGGCGAAATAAATCGGCGCAATCACCAGCCAGGGCAGGAAGCGGGAGAAGTAGTCGTAGGAGCGCTGAATCACACTGATCAGTGCCTGCCAGACGATCAGGCGGTCGTAGTTGCGGATCGCTCCGAACAGCCGGCGCTCCGCCTCCCGCGCCTCCTGCTGCTCGCCTCGGTAGAAGGCGATCGATTCGGCATTGTCACGGATGTGAACCAGGCCGTAGCGGAAATCAGCCTCGAGCCGCAACTGGTCGTAGTTCAGGGCCACCAACTTGCGGCTGGCGAACACGATCAGGGCGGTGCCAGCCACGGAATAGGCGAGCAGCCACAGGGCCAGCTTTGAGCTGATGGTCCACAGCACCACAATGAAGCTGAGGAAGGTGAGCAGAGCCGCGACAATCTCGACGGTGACACTGAGACTGGTGCTGGTGAAACTGGCCGTGTCCTGCGAGATCCGCTGGTCAGGGTTATCAATCTCCTCTGCTGTTTCGTCGTTGGGGTTGAGAATATAATAGGCGCGATTCGAGAGATACCGGGTCAACAGACGGCCGCTCAACCACTCCCGCCACAGCAAACCCAGCTTGGGAATCAGGTAGCTCTGCAGCGCGCGGATGGGCAGAGCCAGCACCAGGCAGAAGGCATAGATCGCCACAACCTGCCAGAACTCATCGGCCTTGTAGGCCACCAGAGTGTTATCAACATTGCGGGCGATATAGCTGATGCCCACGTTGATGCCGTTGATCACCAGGATCAGCAACGTGATCACGCCCATCAACAGCCAGGGCAGCCAGCGCCCTTGGCGCAGCTTGCCGCGCAGAGCCACAAAACAGCCCGATCCCAGGGCAAACAGCACCATCACCACCGCTCCGGCGGGACTGCTCCAGATGGCGGCCACCTGCTGGGGCACCCCAGGCAGGAAGCGCCCCTGCAGCTCGGGGATCAGGGCGCCACTGAGGGCCACCACGGCGGTGAGCAGCAGCAGGGTGGAGCCCACCACCACCGCCAGCAGAGCGGCGATCAGCAGCAGAAACTGCCAGGCGCTGGTGTCCTCAATGGGCAGGAAGTAGGGCTGGGCCAGGCGCTGCAGCTTGCCGAGCTGGTTGCGGAAGGCCGATAGGGGGCTCATGGGAGCGGGCAGGTGGCGCCATTCTCACCCAGGCGGCCAGGCCAGGGGGCGCCCCCCGATCACGTGCACGTGCAGGTGGAAGACGGTCTGCCCCGCCTCAGCTCCACTGTTGATCACGGTGCGGAAACCCTCCAGGCCCTCCTGGCGGGCCACCTGGGCGGCCACCAGCAACAGATGACCCAGCAGGGGACCGTGCTCCTGGCGGGCCTCGGCCAGGTTCACCACCGGCTCCCGCGGGATCACCAGGATGTGCACAGGGGCCTGGGGCTGCACATCGCGGAAGGCCAGGCACTGCGCATCGGCATACACCTGGTCGCAGGGGATCTCCCCCCGCAGGATGCGGCCAAAAATCGTTTCGTTGACGGGCTCAGCCATGGACGCCGGGGGCGGTTGCGGAGGGCCCGGATGCCGCGGCCACGGAGGGGCCCGCAACGGCGGAACAGCGGTGGAACAACACCCCTGAACGATCCGGTGGCTTGATGTTGGCACGATGCAGCGGCGGCGCCCTGACGGGCCTGGAGGCCGTGGAGGTGTCGGTGGAGGTGGACATCGCTCCGGGCCTGCCCGGCCTGCTGATGGTGGGACTGGCCGATGCGGCGGTGCAGGAATCGCGCGAGCGGGTGCGGGCGGCCCTGCGGAACAGTGGATGGCGCACGCCCCTCACCCGGGTGATCGTGAACCTGGCGCCCGCCGACCTGCGCAAGGAGGGCCCCGCCTTTGATCTGCCCATCGCCCTGGCGGTGCTGATGGCCAGCGGCCAACTGCAGCCAGAACGCATGCGGGCCGTGTGGAGCGCCGGCGAACTGGGCCTTGATGGCAGCCTGCGGCCGATCCGCGGGGCCATGGCCCTGGCCCTGGCGGCCCGCCGCAGTGGGGCCAGGGCCCTGGTGGTGCCCCAGGCCAATGGAGCCGAAGCGGCCCTGGTGGAGGGCTTGCCGATCTGGTCGGCGGAGAGCCTCAGCCAGGTGCTGGCCCTGCTGGCGGATCCGTCCCAGGCCGCTCCCCAGCGGCAGCGGCCCCGGCCCCGCCCCAGGGGTCCTGCGCTCGACCTGGCCGACGTGCGGGGCCAGCTGCATGGCCGCCGCGCCCTGGAAATCGCCGCCGCCGGTGCCCACCACCTGCTGCTGGTGGGGCCGCCCGGCAGCGGCAAGACAATGCTGGCCAGGCGTCTGCCCGGGCTGCTGCCGCCCCTCAGCCGGGATGAGGCCCTCGAACTCAGCCAGCTCTATTCCGTGGCGGGCCTGCTGGAGCGCGATGGGGGGCTGCTGCAGCAACGGCCGTTCCGGGCGCCGCACCATGGCTGCTCCAGCGCGGCCCTGGTGGGGGGCGGCAGCGTGCCACGGCCCGGGGAACTGGCCCTGGCGCACCACGGGGTGCTGTTCCTCGATGAACTGGGGGAGTTCCGGCGCGACGTGCTCAACCAACTGCGCCAGCCCCTGGAGGAGGGGGAAATCTGGATCAGTCGGGCCCGGCAGCGGCAGCGCTTCCCCTGCGCCGCCTCCCTTGTGGCGGCCACCAATCCCTGCCCCTGCGGCTGGTTCGGCGATCCTGGCCGGCCCTGCCGCTGCAGCACCTCCATGCGGGAGCGCTACTGGGGGAAGCTGTCGGGGCCGCTGCTGGATCGGATCGACCTGCAGGTGGTGGTGCGACGGCTGGACGCGGAGGATCTGGGCCGCAGCTACCGAACGGCCAACGGATCGTGCGGCACAGACAGCAGCGGCTCTGAAGGCAACGGTTCTGAAAGCAGCGCCGTAGTGGCGGGTCGTGTGGCCAAGGCCCGCCGTCGCATGCAACACCGCAACCCGGATGGCGTTGCCAACAGTCAGTTGACGGGCGCAGGCCTGCGGCGCCTCGGACAGATTGAAACCGAGGCCCTGCAGCTGTGGCAGCAGGCGATGCAGCAACGGGGGCTGAGCGCCCGTTCAGCCGAACGGGTGTTGCGGGTGGCCCGAACCATTGCCGACTTGGGCGACCAAGACAGCGTGGACGCCACGGCGATCGCCGAAGCCCTCAGCTTCCGCAGCTTTGATCAGTGCCGGCGGGCTGGGGGCTGAAGTCCCTCAGAGGTGCGTTGAAGCAGAGGTGCGTTGAAGCCCGAGCAAGGGATGGCGCAACCGGAGAAGCGCCAAACAATCAGCGGCGGCGGCGGCGCTGCTGGGCCTTGCGCTTGTACTTCTCGGTTGGGGTCTCGTGATGACGCAGACGCTTGAGGTCGGCAAAGATTCCAGCCTTCGACACCTGTCGCTTGAAGCGGCGCAGCGCCGATTCGATGCCTTCGTTCTCGCCAACGGTGACCTGGGTCATGTACCGCTCAATGGGTCTGCAATCTGCCAATCGTAGCAACTGCCCCGGCGCCGCTCAGCGGCTGGGCTGGCTGGTGGGCTGGCTGGACTGGCCCTGCAACGGGGCCGCAGGCGCTGCACTGGCCGGGGCTGCGGCCTGCGGCCAGCTGTCGCGGTAGAGGTACACATGCCCCAGGGCACGGCCGCCGAACTGGCGGCGCATCAGCTTCCAGCCGGGCTCGGGCACGAACAGCAGGAATCCACCGGCATGGCCGCCGGTGCGGGCCACCACCATCTCCGGGCCGGCACTGGCCTTGGTGGGGATGGCCAGCAGCTGGTTGTCGTTGCCCTGGCGCACCACGCTGAGGCGATACACGGTGGCCAGATCCGAGCCTCCCACCCGCACCGAATAGCCGTTGGCATCGATGAAGCGGTTGCAGATGCCGGTGAAGTCGAAGGTGGCCAGCAGCGGATTCACCACGGCGGGGCTGGCGCCCTGCACCGAGAAGCAGGGCCGGGCGGCACTGCGCTGTTCGTAGATGTTGAGCTGGGCGCGGCTGCCATCGCCGATGGGGGCCGCCACGATCACGAACTTGCTCTGATCCACCTCCGCGGCATTGAACAGGGCCTGGCTGCTGGCCGGCAGCTGGGGAGCCAGGGCGGCGAGCCCGGCGGCAGAAAGCAGCGACACCAGGGTGCGGGCCGGGTTGATCACAGCGGGGGTTCAGGCACTGCGGCGATCGTAGAAGTGGCGCTGCGCTTGGCCACAGCCCTCAGGCCGGCTTGTTGATCCGGATCGCCACCAGCAGGCTGAGCAGGGTGCCGGGCAGGGCCAGCCCCAGGATCAGTCGCGTGGTGCCTTCGCCCAGATCCGGGTCGCCATAGGCCAGCTCAAACACGGAGCCAGTGGCGGCGATCCCGAGGATGCAGGCGAGGGCCAGGAACAGGCCGGCCAGGGGTTTCATGGGCATGGCGGGTGTCCTCAGGGAATCGAGCGCACGTCGGCGCGGTTGAAGCCCTTCTCGCTCAGGCCCTCCCGCAGCTTGTCCTCATCGGTGACGCGATCGACGAACAGCACCCCGTTGAGGTGATCCATCTCGTGCTGGATGCAGCGGGCCATCAGCCCGTCGGCCTTCAGCTTCTTGGGCCGGCCCATCTCATCGCGGTAGCTCACCTCCACCACGCTCGGACGCACCACATCCAGGTAGACGCCGGGGATGCTGAGGCAGCCCTCTTCATAGGTGCAGATCGTGCCGCCCACGGCGGTGATCTCCGGGTTGATCAGCACCAGCGGCGGGCTGTTGGGATCCTCGATCTCCAGATCGATCACCAGCAGCTGCTGATGCACGCCGATCTGGGGAGCGGCCAGGCCGATGCCACGGGCCGCATACATGCTCACGAGCATGTCGCGGGCCAGGTTGCGCACCGCTTGATCCACCTTGCCGATGCGCCTGGCGGGAGTGCGCAGCACCGCATCCCCTAACTGGTGGATGTCGTACGGGGGGTTCTCGACGGGCTGCTTGGACACCTGCAAACGGCCCGAGAGCTCCGCGGATCGCGCCAACCTGGCGAAGCTGCTGGCCAAGGCGTGTCCTCGCCGGTGAGTTCCTGGGGGCCATCCTAAGAGCTGCACCGGGCAAGATCCGTTGAGCCATTCCCCTGCAGGTCAGCCCTTGGCAGATCACCAACCCCTGGCGGCAGCGGTGGCGGTCGGCCGTACTCCGGCTCTGCAGGATCCCCACTGGCTGGATGGACGCCTCTACTGGCTGGAGCAGCGCCCCCAGGAGCAGGGGCGGACCACGCTGCTGCGGCGGACCGGCCCCGATGCGCCCCCCGAGGAGCTGACCCCCGGCCCCTGGAACCTGCGCAGCCGCGTGCACGACTACGGCGGAGGCCCCTGTGCCCTGGGCCACCGCAGCAACGGCGCGGCCGTGGCGGTGTTCGTGCACGACGGCGACCGCAGCCTCTGGCGACTCGATCTCGATCGCGCAGGCGCCGCGCCGGTGCGCCTGGGGGGCCTCGAAGCCTTCGGCGTGGCCGCCGGAGCCCTCGGCGATGGCCTGATCGATGCCGGCCGCGACCGCTGGATCGGCGTGCTGGAGGCCGATGGCCGCGACCACCTGGTGGCGCTGTCGCTGGAGGGGGGCGGGGCGGAGCGGATCCACGCGTCCGCCGACTTCTGCGGCTATCCGGCCCTGAGTGACTCGGGGCGCCACCTGGCCTGGGTGGAATGGCAGCAACCGGCGATGCCGTGGGAGCGCAGCCAGCTGTGGCTGGGCCAGTTGCAGGCCAGCGGCAGCCTCTCGGCCTGCCGCCCGGTGGCGGGCTCCAACGCCACCAGCCCCCGCGCGATCTCGGTGTTCCAGCCCATCTGGGCCGGCACCGACCTGGTGGTGGCCAACGACCACAGCGGCTACTGGAATCTTGAGCGGCTCGCCGACGCCGATCTGTTCAGCGCCGAGCAGCTCAGCCCCGAGCAGCCCACGGATCCCTGGCAATGCCTGCTGCCGATGGAGGCCGACATCGGCATGCCCCAGTGGGTGGCCGGCATGAGCACCCACACCTGGGACGGCACCCAGCTGCTGGCCAGCGCTTGCCGGGAGGGGAGCTGGCAGCTGGGGCGGGTGAGCTCGGCGGGGGAGTGGCAGCCCCTGGCCCAGCCCTTCACCGATCTGGCCGGCCTCTGCGCCGAGCGGGGCCGCCTGGCCTGCATCGCCAGCAACCCCACCACCCCCAGTGGCCTGTTGGAGCTGGAGCTGACCCACGGCCAGTGGCACCACACCCCGGCGGCCCCCTGCCCGCTGGAGCCCGATGCCATCAGCGTGCCGGAGGTGCTCTGGTTCGCGGGCCACGGCGGCCAGCGCACCCATGCCTGGTACTACCCGCCAGCGGGCGGAGCCCATCCCCGGGCTCCGCTGCTGGTGAAGGGCCACAGCGGCCCCACCAGCATGGCCCGCACCGGCCTGAGCCTGGGCATCCAGTACTGGACCTCCCGCGGCTGGGGGGTGGTGGATGTGAACTACGGCGGTTCCACCGGCTTCGGCCGCGCCTATCGGGAGCGGCTCGATGGGCAGTGGGGCGTGGTGGATGTGGCCGACTGCGCCGCTGCCGCTGAGGCCCTGGTGGCCGCCGGCAAGGCCTGCGCCCAGCGCATCGCCATCGAGGGGGGCAGCGCCGGGGGCTTCACGGTGCTGGCGGCGCTGTGCTTCACCGAGGTGTTCCGGGCCGGAGCCAGCCGCTATGGCGTGGCCGACCTCAGCGCCCTGGCGCGAGACACCCATCGCTTCGAGGCCCGCTACCTCGATGGCCTGGTGGGACCGTGGCCCGTCGCAAAGGACACCTACGCGGCCCGCTCCCCCCTGCAGCATGCCGATCGCATCCGCTGTCCGGTGATCTTTTTCCAGGGCCTCGACGACGTGGTGGTGCCGCCGGAGCAGACCGAACGCATGGCCCTGGCCCTGCAGGCCAATGGCATCCCGGTGGAGGTGCACCTGTTCCCCGAGGAGGGCCACGGCTTCCGAACCAGTGCCACCCAAATCCAGGTGCTCGAGGCCACCGAGGCCTTCTTCCGCCGGCATTTCCAGCTGTGAATGCACCGTTCTGGCTGGCTCTGGCCATGGCGGCCCTGGGGCTGATCCTGGCGCTGGGCCGCTGGATCGGCAGGCGGCTGCAGCTGCGGCTCTGGGGCATCCCCGAGGCCCTGGTGGCCGGACTGCTGGGCCTGCTGCTGGCACCGGCGGGACCACTGCCGCTACTGCCCCCGGCCGTGATGGAGCTCTGGGCCAACCTGCCGCTGGTGCTGCTCACCCTGGTGTTCGGCGCGCTGCTGCTGGGCAAGCCGCTGCCGAAACTGCAGGGCCTGTGGCGACCGGTGTCCGGCCAGGTGTGCCTGGCCCTGGTGCTGGCCTTCGGCCAGTTCGTGGTGGGCGGGCTGGCGGTGCTGCTGGTGCTGCAGCCCTGGCTGGGGGTGAGCCCGGTGATGGCCTGCCTGATCGAGGTGGCCTATGAGGGCGGCCACGGCTCCGCCGCCGCCATGGGCCCGAGCTACGCGGCGCTGGGCTTTCCCGGCGGGCTCGACCTGGGCCTGGCCATGGCCACCGTGGGGCTGCTGTCGTCGACGCTGGCGGGGGGACTGCTGGTGGTGCTGGGCCGCCGGCGGGGCTGGCTGCTGGAGACGGCAGCCGCCACCTCAACCGATCCCCCGACAGTGGTGCCCGGTGGGGGCATCGGTGGAAACAACCGCGGCCGCAGTGCCCTGCAGACCGCCGCCGCCTGGGCGGTGAATCTGGCCCTGGTGGTGGACGCCCTGCCGGTGTTTCCCCTGGCCATCGTGGGCTCGCTGCTGGTGCGCTGGCTGCTGGAGCAAACGGGCTGCAGCCACTGGGCGGAGCCAGCCATCCAGAGCGAAGTGGGCACCCTGTCGGCCGACCTGCTGATCACGGCCGCCACCGCCGGGCTGAATCTGGCGTTGCTGCAGCACGACTGGTTGCCGCTCTCGGTGCTGGCGGCGGCCGGACTGGCCTGGAACCTGGGGATCACCCTGGCGCTGGCGCCACGGCTGTTGCCCGCGGACTGGTTCGAGCGGGCCGTGATCGAGTTCGGCCAGGCCACCGGCGTGGCCGCCAGCGGCCTGCTGCTGCTGCGCATGGCCGACCCCGACGACCGCAGCGAGGCCCTGCCGGCCTTCTCGATCAAGCAGCTGCTGCTGCAGCCATTCCTGGCGGGCGGTGTGGTCACGGTGGTGGCCCCGCTGGCGATCAACAGTTGGGGACTGCCCATCTGGACCGGCCTCTGCCTGGTTGCGGTGCTGCTGGCCAGCGGCGGCGGCCTGCTGCTGGCCCGGCTTCAGCCCGCCGCGCCGTAGAGCAGGGTGCGGAACTGGTGATGCACCTGGGCCATCTGCTCGGCGCTGAGCAGGGGAGGCTCCCCCAACTGCAGCGCCTGCAGATACATCCGCGCCAGGGTCTCCACCTCAATGGCGATGCGCAGGGCCTGATCGAGGCTGCTGCCCAGGGCCACCTGGCCGTGCTGGGCCAGCAGGCAGGCCAGCCGATCGTGCAGCGCCTCCACCGCCAGCCGCGAGAGCTCAGCGGTGCCGAAGGTGGCGTAGGCGGCGCAGCGGATGTCGTCGCCGCCGGCCACGGCGGTCATGTAGTGGAAGGGGGGGATGGCGCGGCCGTGGCAGGCCAGCGCCGTAGCATGGATCGAGTGGCAGTGCAGCACCGCCTGGATCTCGGGCCGACTGGCCAGGATGTCGGCGTGCAGGCGCCACTCCGAGGAGGGCCGGCGGGATGGCCGGCGGGGCATCCCCGCCTCCAGCGGCCGCCCCTGCAGATCGAGGGCCACCAGATCCTCCGGCTGCATCTGCTCGTAGGGCAGGGAGCTGGGGGTGATCAGCATGCCGCCCGGGAGGCGCGCCGACAGGTTGCCGGAGGTGCCCTGGTTGATGCCGCTGGCATTCATGCGCCGGGCCACGGCCACCAGCTGCAGCCGCAGCTCCGCTTCAGGCATCGCCATAGAGCCCCCGCAGCCCGTTCTCACTGGCGTCCGCCACGCCCCGCTCGGTGATCAGGGCCGTCACCAGCCGGGCGGGGGTCACATCGAAGGCGGGGTTGAAACCCGCGCTGCCATTGGGGCTGAGCTGCACGCTGGCGATCGAGCCGGCGGCCGGCCCCTCCGTGACGCGCCCCTGAATCCGGGTCACCTCCTCGGCGCTGCGGGCCTCAATCGGGATCTCGGCCACGCCGTCGGCGATGGTCCAGTCGATGGTGGAGGCGGGCAGGGCCACATAGAAGGGCACACCGTTGTCGTGGGCGGCCAGGGCCTTGAGGTAGGTGCCGATCTTGTTGCACACATCGCCCGTGCGGGTGGTGCGGTCGGTGCCCACGATCACCACATCCACCTGGCCGTGCTGCATCAGATGGCCGCCGGCGTTGTCCACGATCACGGTGTGGGGCACGCCCTCGCGGCCCAGCTCGTAGGCCGTGAGCGAGGCCCCCTGGTTGCGGGGCCGGGTCTCATCCACCCACACGTGGATGTTGAGACCAGCGCGGTGGGCCTTGTAGATCGGCGCCAGGGCCGTGCCCCAGTCGACGGTGGCCAGCCAGCCGGCATTACAGTGGGTGAGGACGTTGAAGGGCTCCTGTTGGCGCTCCGCCGGCCGGGCCGCCGCCAGCTGCTGAAAGATCGCCAGGCCGTGCTCGCCGATGGCCTCGCACATGGCCACATCCTCATCGGCGATGGCCGCCGCCTCCGCTTCGGCCGCCGCGGCCCGCTGCTCCGGAGGCAAGGGCTGCACCTTGGCCCGCACCCGCTCCAGGGCCCAGCGCAGGTTGATCGCCGTGGGTCGGGTGGAGTTCAGCTGCTCAAACGCCGCCGCCAGGGCTTCGTCACTGGCGTCCACCTGCAGGGCCAGCATCAAGCCATAGGCGCCCGTCACGCCGATCAACGGGGCGCCCCGCACCACCATGGTGCGGATCGCCTCGGCCGCCT
>RGNC01000055.1 GCA_010029175.1 Synechococcaceae bacterium WB8_1B_136
CCCTGGTCGCCCCCCTCGCCGAACAGGTCCGCCAGCAGCTGCCGCAGCAGCGGCGCCCAGGCTGCGGGGGTGCGGGGCTGGGCCAGCTGCCCCAGGGCCCGCCGCAGCCGACCCAGCAGCAGCAGCCAGCGGCCCTGCTGCTCCAGGCTGCCGCCCATCGCCAGGGGGGCTGTTTCGGCCGGCGCCAGTCCCGGTTGCTCGGGCAGCACCAGCCCCAGCAGCAGGCGGTCGATGGCCCAGGCCAGGCTGTGGGTCGGGTCGCCCCCCCGGGCCTGTCCGTCGAGGCCCCAGCGGAAGCCGGTCCGCTGCAACAGCGCCGTGATCCCGCCAACCTCCGTGGGGCTGATCTGGTGGTGGGCCAGCAGGGGCGTGCAGCTGAGCAGGGCCTCAAGGGCTGTGGCGGTGAGCCGTTCCCCCCCGAGCGCCAGCAGTGCCAGCAGCGCCGCACTGATGCCGGCCTCGCTCTGCTGGCTGCGGTCGGTGAGGCGCCAGGGCAGGGTCACGGCCGTGGCATCGCTGTCGCCGAACACGGCTCCCACCAGCGGGGCGAAGGCCTCCACCTGGGGCGTCATGATCAGGATGTCGCGGGGTTGCAGGCTGGGATCGTCCGCCATCAGCTGCAGCACCCGATCCCGCACGATCTGCAGTTGGCGCAGCCGGCCTGGACAGGCGTGGAATTCCAGGGAACTGTCGTTCGCCTCCCGCTGCAGCTTCGGCTGTTGCAGCGGATCCACCAGCCGCTGCTGCAGCTGCTCCAGCAGGGTGGCTGCCCGTGGCTCCTGCCGGCTGCTGCCCTGGGCCGCGCTGCGGGCCGCGGCGAAGAACAGATCCGCCTCCTCCCAGACCCCCAGCTGGGTTTCACCGGATCCCTCCAGCAGCTGCTGAAAGTCAGCCCCCATGCGCCCGAAGCGCGCCTCCAGCCGCGGGGCCTGCAGCAGCCAGTCCTCCCCCAGCGGCGCCAGCCAGGCGGCAGGGTCCTCCTGCCGCTGCCAGAGGTCGCGGCAGGGGGTGAGCAGGTAGATCACCACCTCCACCGCCCCGGAGAGGGCCTGCAGCAGCTGCACCTGCAGCGGGGCCATGCTGCTGAGCCCGAACAGCCGCAGGGGTTGGCCCGCTGGCAGGCCCGGCAGGGGGGTGCCAGCGGGCCATTGCCGCAGCCGCTCGATCGCCTGCCCCACCCTCAGGCCGAAGGGCAGCACCCCCAGCCGTTCCGCCAGCTGCGCCATCAGCAGCGGTTGCCAGTGCTGCTGCAGCGGCAGGGGACGGGCGCGGCCATCCAGCCGTTCCCCGCGGCACCAGGCCGCCACCATCTCCGGCCGATAGAGGGTGTAGTCGTCGAAGGCGTCGGCGATGGCCCGGCCCAGTTGCCAGAGGGGCCGCTCCAGTCGGGTGAGGCTTGCGCCCTGGCCCCGCTGCTGCAGCCACTGGCGCAGGGGCAGGGCCTCCGGCTGGCGCACCAGCTCGGGCAGCAGTTCCAGCACGGGCCACACCAGCTGGCTGGCGCGCCAGGGATCCGGGCTCTCCGGCGCCGGCGGGGCGTCGTCCGGGGCCAGCAGGCTGTCCACCAGTTGGCGCAGCTGGCTGCTCGGGAACGGAAAGCGCAGGTTGGCGGCGATCCCCGCCTCCAGGTTCAGGGCGATCTGCTCCCCCAGCCAGCGGCTGGTGGGCCAGGTGTTCACCATCACCTGGGCCTGCACGAAGGGGGGTGGCGGCGACTCCTGCAGCTGAGCCGCCAGCAGCTGGGCCAACAGTTCAGCCCGGTTGCTGCGGTAGATCCTCAGCACCGCTCAGCGGCCGCTCAGCAGCGCGGGCCGCAGGCCTGGCAGGGGGCGGGCTGATTCGGGCCGAAGCCCGGGCACGGACACCACCTCGCCGGTTTCGGGGCAGTAGGCGCTCAGGTTGCCGCCGTAGCAGGCGCCGGTGTCCACCATCACGATCCCGCGCAGATGGCGCACATGGGGGCCTGGAGTGTGGCCGATCACCACGTCGCCGAAGCGGCCGTCGTAGTGCTGCCAGAAGCCGAGGCGCACCCGCAGATCCGGCTGCCAGGTGCTGGGGTCGAAGCCGGCGTGGGTGGCCACCCAGCCCTTGCCCCAGTAGGCCAGGGGCAGGTGATCGAGGCGCTCCAGCCACTGGCGGCAGAGGCTGTCGCCCAGATGGCGGTAGGTGTCGCAGCGGGAGAGGCTCGGCTGACCCTGCCAGAGACCACAGCGCAGGGCGGTGACGAGATCCTGCTCGTGGTTGCCCTTGAGCCACACGGCGCGGCCCTGCTCCACCAGCCCCCAGATGCGTTCCATGGCCGCGGCGATGGCGGGGCCGCGGTTGATGGCATCGCCGCAGAAGATCAGCCGGTCGGTTGCGGGCAATCGCTCCAACAATGCCTCGACGGAGTCGGCGCATCCATGAACGTCCCCGATCACCCAGTGGCGGGAACGGCAGCTGACGGACGTCATGGGGACGACGAATTACCCACAGTCTTAATGCCGGTGCGCCGATCTGTCAGCCCTAACCTGCCCCTAACCTTTCTTCACTCGCCCGCAACCCGATGGATCCAACGGCGCTGTCGGTCAGCCAGCGGGTGTCGATCCTGGTGAAGGCCCTGGATGGTGCCAAGCGCACCAACGAGGCCCTGGCCCGCTGCAGCAATGGCGAGGCGATGGTGGACGTGCTGCTGAATGCCTCCGCCAAGCTCGGCCTGGGGTTGAGCCGCAGCGACCTGGTGAACACCCCGCCGATTCGCGACTGGATCTGGTGGAAGAACAAGGAGGCGGTGCTCACCATCGGCGATGCCAAACCCCGCTACCAGCAGGATGGCGACCAGGGCAGGGCCAATGCGGCGGCCAGCGACGGTGAAACTCCGGCGCGCCGCAAGTTCCTGGGGTTGTTCTGAGCGGCCTCAGGCCGCCTGCGCCAGGGCGTCGGGGATGGTGGCCGAAGGGGCCTCAAAGCTGCCCCTGGCCACGAACTCCAGCCGCAGCTTCATGAAATCGATGAACCTGGCGTCGGTGGAGATCACGGCGGCGGCGGGGCGCGGCACGCCGGCGGCCACGGCGGCCAGCTCGGGGGCCTCGAGGAAGGCGGGGCGCTTCACCAACCAGAAGTCGATCGCCTTGCCCTGTTCGCCGTAGTTGCGCACGCGCTCCTTGAGCACTTCGTCGAGGGGTTCCTCCACGGTGAGGAAGGCCTCGCTGGCGGCCACGAAGTGGTACTCGGTCATGAACTGGTGCTGCCGAACAGGGGATCCCGGCGGGGATTCTGAACCAGCGCCTTCATCTGGCGAACGGCCTGCTCCAGACCCACCGCCAGGGCCCTGGCCACGATCGTGTGGCCGATGTTGAGCTCCTCCATCCCCGCGATGGCGGCCACGGGCTCCACGTTCTGATAGGTGAGGCCATGGCCGGCGTTCACCCGCAGGCCGAGGCTGCGGGCGATGAAGCTGCCCTCGGTGAGGCGCGCCAGCTCTGCCGGCTGCTGCTGCCAGCTGGCCTCGGCATAGGTGCCGGTGTGCAGCTCCACCCAGCGGGCGCCGCTGGCGGCGCAGGCCTCCAGCTGGGCGGGATCGGCGTCCACGAACAGGCTCACGCCGATGCCGGCGTCCTGCAGGCGGCCGGTGAGCCCCTTGAGGGCCTCCAGCTGGCCGGCCACATCAAGCCCCCCCTCGGTGGTCACCTCCTGGCGCTTCTCCGGCACCAGAGTCACCATGTCGGGTCGGATGCGCAGGGCGATCGCCTCCATCTCCGCGGTGGCGGCCATCTCCAGGTTGAGGCGGCTGCGCACGGTCTGGCGCAGCAGCTCCACATCGCGGTCCTGAATATGGCGGCGGTCTTCCCGCAGGTGCACGGTGATGCCGTCGGCGCCGCCCAGTTCCGCCAGCAGGGCGTAGCTCACCGGGTCGGGTTCCACGGTGCGGCGGGCCTGGCGCACGTTGGCGATGTGATCGATGTTCACGCCGAGGCTGGCCATGGCTGGGCAACGGTGGGATCCGGATCCTATGGAGGGCTGTTGGCTGGAGCTTGGCTGTCTGGAGCTTGGCTGCCTGGAGGTTGCTCGGGCCCGCTCGGTTAACTGCCCGCCCGAAGCCAGCAGGCGAAGGCTCCAGTTCTAGGGTCGAGCTCAGGCCAGCAGCCGTGGGTGACCGGCCAGATCATCAGGGATGCCAACACCCCCAGCAGCGAAGCCCCCAGCAGCATCTCCCGGCGTCTTGGCCCCCACGCCCCGGGAGCGCGGCCTCTGCAACGGCATCAATCCCTGGCTGGCCCCGCTGGCGATGGTGCTCACCCAGGACGTGGCGCTGCGGGGCTTCTTCGGAGGCGGCGTGCGGGTGAAGGGGGCCGAACATCTGCCCAGCAGGGGGCCGGTGCTGCTGGCTCCCACCCACCGCTCCCGCTGGGATGCGCTGATGCTGCCCCACGCGGCGGGGCGTCGGGTCAGCGGACGCGACTGCCGCTTCATGGTGAGCAGCGACGAGATGGTGGGGCTCCAGGGCTGGTTCCTGCACCGCCTCGGCTGTTTTCCAGTGAACCCGCGCAAGCCGGCGGCGGCCTCCCTGCGCCTGGCGGTGGAATTGCTGCAGGCGGGTCAGCAGCTGGTGGTGTTTCCGGAGGGACTCATCGAGCAGAGCGATCAGCCCCTGCGGCTGATGCCGGGACTGGCCCGGTTGGCGGCCCTGGCGGAGGGGCAGGGGGTGTCGGTGCCGGTGGTGCCAGTGGGCATCGCCTACGGCCACCCCAAGCCGCGGTTCGGGGATCGCGCCGCCCTCTGTTTTGCCGAACCCCTGCGCCTGCAGGGGCAGGGCCGTGAGGCCGCGGCGGCCCTCAATGCCGCCCTGCTGCGCAGCCTGCGATCAGCTGAGGAAGCGGCCCGTCTCGCCGTGGGACGGCCGCTGCAGCGCCCGTAGAGTCTGCGGAACTACCGCCTGAAGCCGTGCGCCGGCCCCTCGCTGCCCTCAGCCTCTCCGCCTTGGCGGCCGCTTCGGCTGCCCTGATCCCCGTTCTCTCGCCGGCGCCCGCCGGCGCCCAGGAGGAGCCCCAGAAGGTGCTGGAATCCGGCAGCGCCGGCCTCAACCTCGCCTCGATCAGCGCCAAGGTGGCCCAGGCCGATGCCGCCGCCGCCGCCGGCAACCTGGCCAAGGCCAAGGCTGATTACGACCAGGCCCGACTGGGCGCCCAGAACCTCACCCGCTTCTACCGCAACCTCAGCGGTGCCTTCCGCGGCCTCGATGCCCGCATTCCCCGCGAGATGGATCAGAAGGGCCGCGAGGCCCTGGAGCTGCAGGCCAGCATCGACCTGCGCCTGGCCGCCCTGCTGCGCCGCATGAACAAGCCTGAGGTGGCGGTGCCCCTGCTGGTGGAGGTGGTGCAGATCATGACCCCGTCCAACCCCATGGGTCAGAAGGCCTACCAAAACCTGGTGGAACTGGGCTTTGTGAGCACTCCCTACGCCGGCGCCGCGGCCCCCGCCAGCCGCTGATCCGGCAGCTCCAGCGGACCCCGCTTAGATTCCAGGCCCCTTCTTCACCATCCGGACATGGTCCATCCCGACCAGGTGCGGGCCGCCATCACCCAGGCCCTGCCCGATGCCACGGTCGAGGTGGAAGACCTCACCGGGGGTGGAGATCACCTCCAGGTGAGGGTGGTGTCCACCGCCTTCGATGGCCTGAGCCGGGTGAAGCAGCACCAGCTGGTCTACGGCGCCCTGCGCAGCGAGCTGGCCAGCGAAGCCATCCACGCCCTGGCTCTGCAAACCTCCATTCCCTCCTGAATCCATGGACGCCTCCACCAAGCAGCGCATCGAAGAACTCCTGGCCAGCAGCCCGGTGTTCGTGTTCATGAAGGGCAACAAGCTGATGCCCCAGTGCGGTTTCTCCAACAACGTCGTCCAGATCCTCAATTCCCTGGCGGTGCCCTTCGAAACCTTCGATGTGCTCTCCGACATGGAGATCCGTCAGGGCATCAAGGAGTTCTCCGAGTGGCCCACCATTCCCCAGGTGTACGTGAACGGGGAGTTCATCGGCGGCTCCGACATCCTGATCGAGCTGTACAACTCCGGCGAGCTGCGTGAGACCCTGGCCGTGGCTCTGGCCTGAGTAGGGGCTGCAGGGGCGGCTTCAGTTGCGTCCGGATTCGTACAGGGTCCTCAGGTCGCCATCCGGACCGATGAAGCTGGAGGGATCGAGGATCCAGCGATCCACCAGCTCCTCGAGCCGTCGCTGCGACAGGGGATCGAGAATCGTGGTGCGGCGCAGGGCGTGCAGGTAGCCATCGGCATACAGGCGCAGCTCGGCAGTGCTGTGGTAACGGCTGGCCAGAGACTGGCAGGCGTCACAGAGCGATTGGAAGTGGCGGATGGCGTCGGGGTTCTGCAGGGCCGTCATGGCTGGACGGGAGGGGACAGATGGCAAGGCATCGCCTGATACCACTGTGCCCGGCGAATTGCCGATAGCGTAGGCAGAAGCACGGAGAAGCGGGTGGAACGCACCGCCAGTCCCAGTCCCGATGCAGTGTTCAAGAGGGTTCTGGTGGTTGAGCCGCACCCCACGCTGCGCACGGTGCTGGCCCAGAGACTCCGCCAGGACGGTTACCTCGCTGCCGCTGTGGCCACGGCGGCTGAGGCGGTGGGGTTGTGCCAGGAGCAGGCCCCTGATCTGCTGGTGGCTGCAGAGTTGCTGGAGGACACCTCCGCCCTGCGGCTGGCGGCTCAGTTGCGGGCGCCTGTGATGGTGCTCACCGCGCGCTCCGGCTCGGAGCCGATGGTGGCCCTGCTGGATGCCGGTGCCGACGATGTGCTGCGCAAGCCCTTCGGGCTGGAGGAACTGGCGGCCCGCTGCCGCTCCTTGCTGCGTCGCAGTGGCAGCGGCCTTCAGGAGCGGGTCTGCGTCGGCCCCCTGGAGGTGCACCTGCTGTTGCGCCAGGTGACCCTGCGCGATCAGCCCGTGGAGCTCAGCCCCCGCGAATTTGCCCTGCTCTGCGCCCTGCTGATGCCTCCCGGCCTGGTGCGCAGCCGCAGCGAACTGTTGCGCATGGCCTGGCCCCCCTTCAGTGGTGGACCCCGCTCGGTGGACACCCAGGTGCTCACCCTGCGCCGCAAGCTGGAACAGGCCGGACTGGGGGACGGGGGCGGCATCGAAACCGTGCGTCAGCAGGGCTATCGCTTCAGCCTCGACACCATCCCGGAGCTGCCGGTCAACCAGCCATCCCTGGTGGCAAGCCCCACCGCCCCGTAGCCACGGCCCAGGCCGCTGTGCACTCTCCGGCCAGCATCAGGGTCGTCAGGGCCGCCAGCAGCTGGTAAGTCCAGGCGGGGCTGATGCGGTCGATGCTGCGGGTGTCGATGCCGCTGGCCTGCGCGAAGCGCGCCAGAAAGTGGGGAAAGTTCTGCACCCGCTGCGGCAGCAGCTGGGCCCTGGTGGCCGTGCGCACGTAGAACACGCGGCCCCCCTGGCTGGTGGCCACAGGGGTGAGGCCGGTGATGGCGCTCCAGGGGAGCTGCCAACCGCGCTGCAGCAGCCAGGCACACCAGAGCGGATGACCCACCTGAATTCCCGCGTCGCTGACGACCACCCGCTCGCTGGTGAGGGCCAGCACCACGACCAACCCGATCGGCAGGGCCAGCAGCAGGGCCGGCCGAAGATTCGCCGGAGCCAGGGCTGGCAGCGGCAGCACCAGGGCCAGGTAAAGGCCGATCAGGGTGCCGCGGATCAGAGGGGCCATCGGATACACGTCCTCTGCCGCGGGGAGGGCCAGGGCACGGTTCATCGATCCTCGGCAGACCCTGGGAGCGGTTCGATCAGCGCGGGGGGCTGGTACCGGCCGGTGAACACCTCCTGCTCGCGACCTTTCCAGAACTCACCCAGGCGCATCAGGTCGGCATGGGCCTCCTGCAGCCGGTCCATGAAATCCTGCGGATCCATGGATTCCTTGGCCTCCTTCAGCTTGGTGAGCCGCAGCAGCTGCAGCATCCACGGCTTGCTGAGTTCCCCCCGCTGCTCCAGGTAGCGGGCCAGTTGCTGGGAGTTGAGTTCAGGGGAATCGGGATGGGCAGGGCTGGAACCAGCGCTCATGGCCAGAAGCCGATGGCGCTCGATGCTATGGAATCCGCACACCTCACTGTTGATGCCGGCTGTGGTGGGAGTCAGCGCCAGATCCGCCTAGGTTGTGCGCCGATCGGATGGTCTGAACGGTGAATCCACGCCAGCGCTCCACCCTGCTCGACACCGACTCCCGCCTGGGCCATCGGCTGCAGCTGCGCCGGACCGCGGGCCAGGTGCCTCGCCATCGACTCGGGGAGCAGGGGCTGCAGGCGGATCTGGCCTATCAGCTGGTGCACGACCACCTGATGCTCGATGGCAATGCCCGCCTCAATCTGGCCACCTTTGTTGGCACCTGGATGGAGCCGGAAGCACTGCAGCTGATGCAGGAGTGCGCCGAGAAGAACATGATCGATAAGGATGAATACCCCCAGACGGCGGAGTTGGAGGAACGCTGTCTGCGCATCCTGGCTGATCTCTGGAATGCTGAAGATCCCGATGCCGCCGTTGGCACCTCCACCACCGGCTCCAGCGAAGGCTGCATGTTGGGGGGCATGGTGCTCAAGTGGCATTGGCGCCAACGCCGGCGTGCCCAGGACCTGGATGATCGCCGGCCCAATCTGGTGATGGGCACCAACACCCAGATCTGCTGGGACAAGTTCTGCGCCTACTTCGATGTGGAGCCGCGGATGGTGCCGATCACCCCCGAGCGCCTGCATCTCACCGGCGCGGAGGCCGCTGCCCGCTGTGATGAGAACACCATCGGCGTTGTGGGCGTGCTGGGCAGCACGTTTGATGGCAGCTATGAGCCGATTGCTGAGATGCAGGCCTGCCTCGATCAATTGCAGGAGCGCACCGGGCTGGATGTGCCGATCCATGTGGATGCCGCCTCCGGTGGATTTGTGGCACCGTTCAATTCGCCTGAGCTGGTGTGGGATTTCCGCCTGCCACGGGTGAAGTCGATCAACACCAGCGGCCACAAATACGGTGGCGTTCTGCCTGGCGTCGGCTGGGTGTTGTGGCGGGAGCAGGCGGCGCTGCCGGAGGAACTGCGCTTCAACGTCAACTACCTCGGGGGCGAGATGCCCACCATCGGCATGAACTTTTCACGGCCGGGTGCGCAGGTGGTGGCGCAGTATTTCAACTTCGTGCATCTGGGCCGCGAAGGCTATCGCCAGCGCATGGCCAGCCTGGAGTCGATTGCCTGTTGCCTCGCCGATGCCATGGCGGAGATGCCTCCGTTGCGATTGCTCAGCCATCCCCGCGGCCAGTTGCCGGTGTTTGCGGTGACCCTGGATCCGGCCGTCTCCAACTGGACGGTGTTTCAGCTCTCAGAGCGGCTGCGTAGCCGGGGTTGGCTGGTGCCGGCCTACACCCTGCCGGCCAGCTGTGAACAGATCGCTGTGCTGCGTTTCGTGCTTCGGGCCGGTTTCACCCGCGACATGGCCGATCAGCTGCTGGAGGATGTGGCGCGGGCGGTGGATTGGTTCCAGCGTTTGCCGTCGCCGATGCCCGAACCGGTTGGCAGCGAACAGAGTTTCCACCACTGAGGCGGCAGCGAGTGATGGATGTTGCTTCGTTTCAGCACTACCTGATCGGTCTGCTGGCCATCGGCAACAACGTGTCTGCGTTGGGAGCATTCCTGATGCAAACCAAGGATCTGCCGCGCGCCAAGGTTCGGCGGCTGATCCTGGTCACCAGTGGTGCCTGCCTGGGGATGCTGCTGCTGTTCATGCTGGTGGGTACGGCCGTGCTCGATTTCTTCGGCATTTCCATCAGCGCCTTTCAGATCGCCGGCGGGCTGCTGCTCGGTGGCGTCGGGCTCGACATGATGAAGGCGCGCCAGCCCAATGACGTGCCCTTGAAGGCTGTGGATCACACCCAGACCCTCAGCCCGCAGCCCAATGATGCCCAGCTCTATTCCACGGCGGTGGTGCCAATCGCCATTCCGCTCACCGTTGGTGCCGGCACCTTTTCAGCGGTGATTCTGTTTGCCGACCTGGCCAATCGCTCCGGTAACGGACTAAATCTTTTCGTGGCCATTGTGGGCTTGGTGTTGTTGAACTACCTGGTGTTCTTCTTCAGTGCGCGCATTGTGAAGTTCGCCGGTGATGTGGGCCTCAGCGTATTCATCAAGATCATGGGGTTGTTTACCCTCTCCATTGGCGTGGAGTTCATCGTGCGCGGCCTCAGTGCCATCTACCTGCGTCTGCGCACGGGCTGACCAGGGTCAGCGTCAAGCCGGCAGGGCCCAGGGGTTGAGGCCCAGGTCGGCGCCGATGCGGTGGGCGCAGGCAAAGCCACTGAAGGCCACCGCATTCAGTCCCTGGCCGGGGAAGCAGGAATCCCCCACGCAGTAGAGGCCCTGGAGGCCGGTGCGGTTGAACGGCATCGGCAGCAGGCCCGGCAGGCGCATTGCCGGGATCGGGCCGTAGCTGCCGCCCATGCGGCCGAGGAAGCGGCGGTGGCTGCGGGGGGTGCCCACCTCCCGGTGGCGGATGGCGCCCGCCAGGCCCGGCAGGATCGCCTCCAGGCGCTGGATCAGGCGATCGGCATCGGCCTGCTTCTTGGCTCGGTAGGCGCTGGGGCTGAGCTGGGTCCAGTGCTCCATGGCGCTGGGGGTGAAGGTGTGCAGGATGTGGCGCCCCTCCGGGGCCAGGCTCGGGTCGAGCAGGGTCGGCATCGACACGAACACCACCCCCTGTTCCGCCTCCAGCTCCTGCCAGTTCTCCAGCAGCAGGTGGTGGCAGTGGAAGCCCTGCGGCACCACGGCGGCATCGATGCCCAGGTGCAGCGAGAGAAACGACGGCGAGGGCCGGTAGCGCCGCCGCCAGGTGGTTTCGGCCCTGGGGGTGTGGGCGGCATCCACCAGTCCGCCGAAGGTGTCCCAGCGGGTGGCATTGCTCACCACCCGGCGTGCCCTGATCTGCTCCCCGCTGGCCAGCTCGACACCCACGGCGCGCGCCGATGGACCGTCGCCCTCGAGCAGCACCTTGGTGACGCGGCTGCGGTAGCGAATGGCGCCACCATGGCGCTCAAGCCCGCCCACCAGCTTGCGGGCGATGACGCCAACGCCTCCCCTCGGGTAGTTGATGCCGCCGGCATGGCGATCGGAGAACACCATCCCCGCGTTGATCATCGGCGTGCGGTCGGCGGGCATCACGCTCCAGCAGAAGCACTCCATGTCGATGAAGCGCAGCAGCTGCTGATCGCGGATGTGCTTGCGGGCCACATCACCCACGTTCACCGGCAGCCAGCGGGCCAGCCCCAGGCAGGCCAGCGGTGCCCGGAAGAACACCTTGGCCAGGTAGGCGGGGTCCTCGAGCGACAGCAGGGGCATCGCATCGAGGCAGTTGAACACCTGCCAGCAGGTGTCGTAGAAGGTGCGAATGCCCTTGGCTTCGTGGGGAAACAGGGCACTCAGCCGCGCCACGAAGCTGTCGTAGTCGCGATCCACCGCCACGTTCAGACCGCCCGGCAGGTGGTATTCGAGCTGGGCCGGGTCGGGGATGGTGTCGCAGTGCTCGCCCACATCGGCCAGGGCGCGGGTGAGCAGGTTGGTGTGGCCCTTGGTGCCGAAGCCGAAGATCATCGAGGCGCCCACATCGAAGGTGTAGCCCTCGCGCCGGAAGCTGCCGCCCGAGCCGCCCGGGATCAGGTAGCGCTCCAGCACCAGGGTGCGGGCCCCTTTGGCCGCCAGCTGCGAGGCGGTCACCAGGCCGCCGATGCCGCTGCCGATGACAATCACGTCCCAGTCGGAGGCAGGGCTGGCGGTCACCGGCGGGCTGTGCGATCTGGGGCGACCCTAGAAGCCGGCGGCGGCGCCTGGAACCGTTCAGTCCGCCGCC
>RGNC01000056.1 GCA_010029175.1 Synechococcaceae bacterium WB8_1B_136
GTGGTGAGTTTCTGGCCCCATCCCCGCGAGGTGCTGCACGGGGAACCGCGCCTGCGGCTGGATCTGCCTGGTGAGAAACTCGAACTTCTGGAGCCGTTGGGCATCCGCCAATTGGTGATGGTGCCCTTCACCCGCGAGCTCGCCCTGCTCAGCCCAGAGGCGTTCGTGCTGGAGGTGTTGCATCGGCAACTTCAGGCCGTCCGGGTCGCCGTCGGCGACAACTTTCGCTTCGGGGTGGGCCGCTCGGGTTCGGCCCAGGACCTGGTGGCCCTGGCCGCACCCTTGGGCATCGCGGTTTCCGTGCTGCCGATGCTGCGCGATGCCAGCGGCAAGCTGAGCAGCAGCCGGATCCGCGCCGCCCTGGCGGCGGGCGAGCTGGCAGAGGCCGCCCGCTTGTTGCAACGCCCCTATCGCTTCAGCGGCCTGGTGGTGCCCGGCCGGGGCCTGGGGCGCGGCCTGGGCTGGCCCACCGCCAATCTGCGGGTGGACGGCCGCAAGTTTTTGCCGCGGGAAGGGGTGTATGCCGCCTGGGCCCAGCTGCAGGGTGCGGATGGGCAGGACGGCGAACGGCTGGCGGCGGTGATGAACCTGGGCCCCCAGCCCACGGTGGATCCCACGGCGTCCTCCGCGGTGGAGGTGCACCTGCTCGGTCGGCAGCTGGAGCTGGAGGGGGCGGAGCTGCTGGTGGAGCCGGTGGCCCTGCTGCGCCGCCAGCACAAATTCGAGAGCCTCGAGGCCCTCTGCGCCCAGATCTCCGCCGATGCCGGGGAGGCCGAGCGGCTGCTGGCCTCCAGCTGCCGGCGGACGATCAGTGCCGCTCAGCCGGCGGGGTAGGCATTGGTGAGCCCCCAGCTGATGAAGGCCGCGATGCCCCCCAGCAGCAGAATCCCTGAAACCAGCACCAGCATCGGGTTGTCGGCTCCGTCCTGGTCCATCCCGAACTTCCCGAACTGTGAGTGCCTTCAGGCTCCAGCCTAGGCAGCCGCAGCCAGGCCCGCCACCCGTTGCCCCATTCCGCCCCGATGCGGTTGTCCCGATGCGATTGTCCCGATGAGCCCCTCCTCCCAAGCGCAGGCGGTGCGGCGTCTGCTGGATGCCAACCTCGACCGGGCCCGTGAGGGATTGCGGGTGATCGAAGACTGGTGCCGCTTCGGCCTGGATCGCACCGATCTGGTGGCCCGCACCAAGGACTTGCGCCAGCGGCTGGGCCAGCGCCATCACGACGACTACAAGTTGGCGCGCCACACCGCCACCGATGCCGCGGCCGGCATGGCCCATCCAGCCCAGCAACAGCGGCCAGCGGCCCAGCAGGTGGTGGCGGCCAACTGCGCTCGGGTGCAGGAGGCTCTGCGGGTGCTGGAGGAGTTCGGACGGGGCGTGGATCCCGAGCTGGCCGCCGAGGCGGCGGCGATCCGCTATGCCCTCTACGACCTGGAGGTGGATCTGTTGCGCTCCGCCAGCAGCGCCCAGGATCGCCGGCAGCTGTTGCAGCAGTGCCGGCTCTATCTGGTCACCAGCCCTTCCCCCCGGCAGGAGGCCGTGGTGGAGGCGTCCCTTGAGGCGGGCGTCCGCCTGGTGCAATACCGGGCTAAGGAGGGCAGCAGCGGCCCCGATGGCCAGCCGATCACCGATGCCCTGCGGCTGCAGCAGGCCCGGGCCCTGCGGCAGCTGTGTGCCCGCCATGGGGCCCTGTTCCTCGTGAACGATCGCCTCGACATCGCCCTGGCGGTGGATGCCGATGGGGTGCACCTGGGCCAGGGGGATCTGCCCCCCGCCATCGCCCGCCAGCTGCTGGGGCCCGAGCGCTTGATCGGCCGCAGCACCCATGCCCTGAGCCAGCTGCACCAGGCGGTGGCCGATGGCTGCGACTACGTGGGGATGGGGCCGGTGAATGCCACCCCCACCAAGCCGGGCCGGGAGCCCGTGGGGCTCGACTATGTGCGCCAGGCCGCGGCGGAGAGCCCGATTCCCTTCTTTGCCATCGGCGGCATCGATGCCGCCAACCTGGCGGCGGTGCAGGCCACCGGCGCCCAGCGGGTGGCTGTGGTGCGCGCCATCACCGAAGCCGCCGATCCCGCCGCCGCCACCCGCACCCTGCTGGAGCTGTTGCGATGAGCGAAACCAGGCCAGCCGCCGACTCCGCCACGATCGGCATTCAGCTCAATGGAGAGCCCGCCCGGGTGCCCCAGGGGCTCACCCTGCAGCAGCTGCTTGAGCATCTGGGCTACCGCCCCCAGCTGGTGGTGGCGGAATTCAATGGCGAGATCCTGCCCCGCCAGCGCTGGCCCGAGCAGTGGGTGCGGGAAGCCGACAGCGTGGAGGTGGTCACCATCGTGGGAGGTGGTTCTTAGATTGACGCCCACTTGATGGGGCCATGGCCTTGGCTACTCAGCGTCTGTCTCTGCAGCTGCGCCGCCTCTGCAGTGTGCTGATGCTGCCTGCCGTTCTGGCGGTGTTTCTGGCGCTCCCCCAGCCGAGTTTGGCGGCCAGTGGCGGCCGGATCGGCGGCGGCAGCTTCCGCTCGGCGCCTTCGATGCCCCGCAGTTACGGCGGTGGCGGCTACCGCGGAGGGTATGGCGGCGGGATGCAGCGGGGCTACGGCGGTGGCGGCATCGGCTTCCCCTTCATCGTTCCCTTCTTCTTCGGCGGTGGCGGTGGCCTGTTCGGCTTCCTGGTGCTGATGGCTGTGGTGGGGTTGATCGCCAATGCCCTGCGCGGCGGTGGCGGCTCGGCCCTGCCCGCCGGTGCCCGTGGCGGAGATCTCGACGCCTACCAGCCCGAAGGTCCGGTGGCGATCGCCCAGCTGCAGGTGGGGCTGCTCGCCTCAGCCCGCGAGCTCCAGGCCGATCTGCGCCAGCTGGCGGCATCGGCCGACACCAGCACCAGCAGCGGCCTGCAGCGGGTGCTGCAGGACAGCACCCTGGCCCTGCTGCGCCACCCCGATCTGTGGGTGTACGCCAATGCCGAGGTGGGCCAGGTGCCGTTCAATGCGGCCGAGGCCACCTTCAACCGCCTCTCGATGACCGAGCGCAGCAAGCTGCGCAGCGAGCTCACCAGCAACGTGGCGGGCAAGCGCAACAGCGAGGGCGCCGGCTTGGCCGGGGATGCCGATGCCACCAGCGATTTCATCGCTGTGACCCTGCTGGTGGCGAGCCGCAGCCGCATCAACCTCAAAGCCCTCAACGGCTCGGAGGATCTGCGCGAGGCCCTGCGGTTGATCGGTTCGGTGCCATCGGCCGATCTGCTCGCTGCTCAGCACCGAGGAACTGCTCACCGCCTATCCGGATCTGAAGCATCTCTGAAGCACATTTCAAGCATCGCCTGAGTGCTTGTTCCGGCTCTGTCGTTGATGGGCCAGAACTTAAGAATCTCTTCCTGGGATAACGCTCGGACGTGGTGGTTTTGCGCCCCTCGGCTGCTTAGGGTCATTCAACTTGAGTTCGCCTTCGCTCGTGCATCCTCCTGTTCGCCGTCCTGAGCCCCGTGCCATGAAGTGGCAGGCCAACGGTGAGCTGGCCGGCAGCGATCTGCACGCCCTGGTGTCGCATCTGCGCCACCTGGAGCGCGAAGATCGGGCCCGGGAACTGCTGTGGCTGGGCCGTAAGGCCGATCAGGGTTAAGCAATCCTGTTCGGTGCGCAGGGGCCCTTGCCGCTGGTCTGCGGCCACCCCAGACTGCGGCTCACCAGCCCTCCCTTGATGGCGTCACCCTCGCCCCAGTGGGTCAACACCCCGGTGCTGCTTGAGGCCCTCAGTCGCTATGAGCAGGGGCGTCTGCCCCGCTCGATGCAGCTGTGGCTGCAGGCAGTTCTGGAGCTCGATCAGCCGGTCAGAGGACCGCTCCGGCCCCACTGCTGAGGATCCGCAGCGCGGCCATGGCTGCGCCGTAGCCGTTGTCGATGTTCACCACCGTGAGGCCCGGCGCACAGCTGGCCAGCATCCCGTGCAAGGCGGCCGTGCCGCCGGCACTCACGCCGTAGCCCACGCTCACCGGCACGCCGATCACCGGTTGGGGCATCAGGCCGGCCAGCACCGTAGGCAGGGCTCCCTCCATGCCGGCACAGGCGATCAGCACGCGGGCCTGCCGCAGACGCTCCAGTTCCCCCAACAGCCGGTGCAGCCCCGCCACGCCCACATCCACCAGCAGCTCGGCCCCAATGCCGTGCCAGCGCAGGGCCAGCTCGGCCTCGGCGGCCACCGGCAGGTCGCTGGTGCCGCCGCTGAGCACAAACACCGGCCCGAGGTCCGCTCGCTCCGGGGCGGGTGGCCCCAGGCTGAGGCAGCGGGCATCGGCGTGAAACAGCAGCTGATCGCTTCGCTCCGCCATGGCGGGATCGGCCAACAGCAGCTGCCGCACTGCCTCCGCCTTGGTGGCCTCCACGCGGGTGGCCAGGGCCAGCTCGCCGCTGTTCGCCAGCTGTCGCAGGATCCCGGCGATCTGCGCCGCGCTCTTGTGTTCGCCCCACACCGCCTCGGCCATGCCCAGGCGGCTGCGGCGCGCCAGATCGAGGCGCGCCTGGGGAACAGCGCCATCAACGGGGCTGGAGTTCACCTTCAAAAATCAAGGGAAAGGGATTGCCCTGGTTGATGCCAGTGGCCTGGCGCGCCAGGGCTTCGAAGCGACGCTGCACCCGTTCCACATCCTGCTGGGGGATCGCCTTCCACTGCTCACGGCTGGCCCAGTGGATCAGCAGCGTGCCCTCCTCGCGCTCGGCATCCCAGAGCAGTTGCCGATCCAGGAAACCCGGTTTCTCCGCCAGCCAGGGCTCCCAGCTGCCCCGCTCCGCCTCCAGCCAGGCCTCCACCCCAGCGGCCGGCACCTTCAGGCGCAGATGTTCCACCACCACCACGTCGTAGGGCTGGGGCATGGCCGCTGGCGCCAGGGCCGCATCGGCCGGGCCGCCACCGCAGAGCGCCAGGGCCATTAGCAGCAGGGCGGCCAGCAGCCGGGCCAGGCGATGGGGCTGCATGGGATGCGGGGGCAACCAGGCTGGGGGAGGTGCCAATTCATTCTGATCAGTCCTTCTGGAGCAGCGCGACGGCCTGACAGGAGATGCCCTCCTCCCGGCCCTCGGGCCCCAGCCGTTCATTGGTGGTGGCCTTCACCCCCACCTGATCGGGTTCCAGTCCCATGCGGGCTGCGATGGCCGCGCGCATGGCGGCGATGTGGGGCTTGAGCTTGGGCCGCTCCGCCACCACCACCGTGTCCACGTTCACCACGCTCCAGCCGCGCTGGCGCACAAGCCCCACCACCTGCTCCAGCAGCACCAGGCTGTCGGCCCCCTTCCACTGCGGGTCGTCCGGGGGGAAGTAGAGCCCGATGTCGCCCAGGGAGAGAGCCCCCAGCAGGGCGTCCATGATGGCGTGCACCAGCACGTCGGCATCGCTGTGGCCATCGAGCCCCAGCCCCTCGGGGTGCTGCAGCGGCTGCCCCCCGAGGATCAGCGGCCGACCGGCCAGCAGGCGGTGGATGTCGTAGCCGTTGCCGATGCGCAGTTGCTGCATGGATGGGCTGGGAAGCGGGTTGGAAGGCTCGGGGGGCAGTCTTTCACCAAGGCCAGCTGCCGCAGCTGCCGCGGCTGTTGTGGCTGCCCTGGTCTGGGCTGTTCACGGTGCGGCGCCGCTGCCGGCGGGGCCCGGGTTGGCCGCGGCCAGTTCCACGGCGGTGCCGCTGGCGCACACCATCAACATGCCGCTGCTGCTGCCGAGCACCTCGTAGTCGAGATCCACCCCCACCACGGCGTTGGCCCCGAGCAGGCGGGCCCGGCGGCTCATCTCCTCCAGGGCTTCCTCCCGGGCCTGCTGCAGCGCCCGCTCGTAGGAGCGCGAGCGGCCGCCCACGATGTCGCGCACGCTGGCCATCAGATCGCGCACCAGGTTCGCGCCCAGGATGGTTTCCCCGTTCACGATGCCGAGGTGCCGCACGATCGGGCGGCCCTCAACGCTGGGGGTGGTGGTGAGGAGCATGGTGGGGCTCAGGGTTGTTGGGCCTGCCAGCGGGCGAACAGATCCGGACGCCGCTCGCGGGTGCGCTGCTGCTGCTGTTCGGCCCGCCAGCGGGCGATGGCGCCGTGGTCGCCGCTGCGCAGCACCGCCGGCACCTCCATCTCCCGGAAGCTGGCGGGGCGGGTGTAGTGGGGATGTTCCAGCAGCAGGGCGCTATGGCTCTCCTCCTCCAGGCAGGCCTCCGTGCCCACGGTGCCGGGCAGCAGCCGCACCACGCCGTTGATGATCGTCATGGCCGGCAGCTCACCGCCGGTGAGCACGAAATCGCCGATCGACACCTCCTCATCGGCCAAGCTGCGGATGCGCTCGTCGAAGCCCTCGTAGTGGCCGCAGAGCAACACCAGCTGCTCGTAGCCGCTGGCCCAGCGGCGCAGATCGGCCTGCTGCAGCGGTTTGCCCTGGGGGCTCATCAGCAGCACCCGCCGCCGCGGCAGGGCGGGGATCGCCTCCACCGCCGCAAACACCGGCTCCGGCTTGAGCACCATGCCAGCCCCGCCGCCGTAGGGCTCATCGTCCACCTTGCGGTAGCGGTCGGTGGCGAAATCGCGCGGGTTGTGGAGATGCAGCTCGGCGCGCCCGGCCGCAAAGGCCCGGCCGATCACCCCGAGGCTGAGCAGCGGCGCAAAGGCCTCCGGCGCCAGGCTGACCACATCAAGGCGCATGGTCTCAAGCGGCGGGCCGGCTGACCCGACGGATTTCGGAGCTGAAGCTGGCGCGACCGGGGCTGCCGTCCTGGCGTTGCTCCACGGTGGAGCGCAGCCGCAGGTTGGGCTTGGTGAACCAGATGCGCTCGAGAACCTCCCGCTGGCCATCACGGAGGGTGAGTTCCAGGCTGCTGTCGGGCAGCAGCTGCCAGCTGCCCTGCTGATCGCCGGCCGTGAAGCCGCCATCGGCCATGAACAGCAGCTGCCGCTGCGGTTCACCTTTCAGGCCCACGCTCAGGCCACCCGGGCCTTGGGCCGCTGCAGGTTCGAGATACTCCACCACCAGCTCGCCCCGCTCGCTGCTGTGCCATTGATCGCCGTCGCCATCGCCATCGCCATCACTTGACGCGGCACGGTCCAATTCAAAGCGACTGCGCAGGCACATCCACTCGCCGGCACAGCACTGCAGGAAGGCCGGCAGGTCGGTTGGCGGGAATGGCAACGCGGCCGCCGCAGCACCGGGGGCAGAGGTCACAGGCGAGGTGTGGACTGGTGGCCAATCCTCGCAGCAGCCCGCTCGGCCTGCCGCAGGTCTCAGTCGCCCCGATAGCCCAGTTCCGCCAGGCGGCTGGAGCTGCGGCGCCAGTTGGGCACCACCTTCACGAACAGCTCCAGATACACCGGGCCGTCGATCAGCTTCTGCATCTGCTGCCTGGCGCCGCTGCCGATCTCCTTCAGCATGCGCCCCCCCTTGCCGATCAGGATCCCCTTCTGGCTGTTGCGCTCCACCAGCACCGTGGCCAGCACGGCGGTGCGGGGCCCGTCGTCGACGATGCGATCGATCTGCACCGCCACCGAGTGGGGCACCTCCTCGCGGGTGTGCTGCAGCACCTGTTCACGGATCAGCTCCGCCAGCAGCAGCTGCTCCGGCTGATCGCTCACCGCATCCGGCGGATACAGATGCGGCCCCTCCGGCAGATCGGCGGCCAGGGCGGCCACCAGGGCTGCGGTGCCCTCGCCGGTGAGGGCGCTCACCGGGTGCAGGGGCCAGTCCGGCACCAGCTCGCGGTAGCTGGCGGCCAGCTCCTCGGCCCGCTGCGGATCCACCAGGTCGTGCTTGTTGAGGGCCACGTGCACGGGGGCCTTGCTGCGGGCGAGCAGATCCACGATGAAGCCATCGCCGCGACCCGCCGGCTGGCTGCCATCCACCAACAGCAGCACCACATCCACCTCGCCGATGGCGCCGCGGGCGCTCTGCACCAGCCGCTCCCCCAGCAGGTGGTGGGGCTTGTGGATGCCGGGGGTGTCCACCAGCACCAGCTGCGCTTCCGGGGTGGTGAGGATCGCCCGCAGCCGGTTGCGGGTGGTCTGGGCGATCGGAGAGGTGATCGCCACCTTCTCTCCCACCAGCTGGTTGAGCAGGGTGGATTTGCCCACATTGGGGCGGCCCACCAGGGCCACGAAGCCGGAGCGAAACCCCTCGGGGCTCTGCCCCAGTCCGGCTGAGGGGCCGCTGGGGGGCGTCGGGATGGGCAGCAGCCGGCCGATTCCGTCGTGGTCCGGCAGGTCCTCGAGGCCTTCGAGGGGCGGCAGCGGGTCGGTGGGACGGCTTGGCTCCATAACCTCAACACTGACAGCTCGCCGGCCCGATCCCCGCGGCCCTTTCAGCCCCATGCCCGACGCCATCGCCTCCACCGACGCCAGCGCTCCCCTCGTGCCCAGCTTCCAGCAGGCGATGGAGATCACGGCCCAGTGGCTGGGGCTTTGGGAGGGCGGCGAACTGAGCGATGAGGTGCTGGCGGATCGGGTGGCCGAGCTGGTGGAGAGTCGCGATGGTGCCCGTGGCTTCTTCGTGGTGGCCCTGGCGGGCGATTGTCCGCTGATGGACCGGCTGCCGGAGCCGCTGGTGCTGGCCCTGCGCGGGGCGGGGGCTGGCGTGGTGGACCTCACGGCCCGCAACCTGGCCATGAGCACCGCCATGGCGCTGCACCATCAGCGCCAGGGTGATGGCGGCCAGCAGGCCGGCTCGGAGCGGGTGCAGCTGCGCTGCACCGAACTGCTGCGCTTGCTGGAGCCTGAGCAGGTGAAGGATCGGCTGGAAACCCTGCTCGCCGCCACCGCAGGCCAGGGGGAGGATGTGGCTTTCCTGCAGCGCTGGGGTTACGACGCTGAGCAACAGGCCGCCATTGCCGCAGCGGTGCTGGCGGTGGCTGAAGCCTGAACCCCCAAGCACTCGGTCCGTCAGACAACAAAAAAGCACCCCCCGCAGGGGGTGCCGGACGTCGGAGGCGCTGTAGGCGCTCAGGCCGATCAGTCGCGGCGGCCGCCACCGTTGAGGGCGATGATCAGGCGCAGGATGAAGATGAACAGGTTGATGTAGGTGAGGTACATGCCCAGGGCGCCGGCCAGGTATTGGTCGTCGCTGTAGGTGCGGGGCATGGTGTAGAAGTCGACGAATGCCGCGCCCACGAACAGCACGGTGCCGAAGCCGGCGATCAGCAGTTCCATGCCGCCCATGCCGAAGCCGGGCACGAAGATGCCGCCCACGATCTGCACCAGCATGGCGATCACCAGGCCGAGGATGCCCAGGCCCACCACGCCGCTGAGCGCCTGGCCAACGCTGTCGCTCATGCGGCGGCCCATCACCGAGGCAGCCACGAAGGTGATGCCCGTGGCCAGGGCGGCCGTGCCGATGGCGCCGATGCCCGCCGTGCCGATGGCCAGAGCCACGATGCCGCTCAGCGTGAAGCCGGTGAGCAGGCTGTAGGCCGCCAGCAGGGGCAGGGCCGTGCTGTTGTTGCCCTTCATGGCCACGTTCTGGGCCACGAAGAACAGGATGAAGTTGCCGATCAGGGCCACCCAGAACAGGGGCATGAACCCGGTGGGGTTGCTGGCGATCAGGGCCAGGCCGCCCATCACGCCACCGGCGGTGAGCACCATGCCGCCGCCCACATAGGGCAGGGCCTTGTTCACCACATTGGGCCCCACCAGGGCGCTGGATTGCGCCTCGCGGATGGCCTCCTGGAAATTGCTGCTGGCCGGCATGGCACAGGGGGGATGACTACCCACATCCTGCCAGCGCCGTCCAGTGTGCGGGGGGCCTGAGGGGGCCGCGGAGGTGTGGATCCCCCTATTCAGCTGGAGTGGTTCCTGATCCGGGCCAGAGCCCCACGCCCAGCACGGCGATGGCTGTGCCGATGCAGGATTCAGCGAAGCGCAGCAGCGCGTTGAGGCCCGGGCTGAGCTTGGGATCCAGGCTGCCTGTGACCATCACCACGATCACCGTGATTGCCGCCAGCCGGCCGTGGCTCGGAATGTGCACAGCGGTGCAGAGCAGCACCGTGGCGAAGATTGCCAGGGCCATGCCGAGCGGGTGAAAGGGCAGCAAGGTCAGGTAGACCGCGCTGGTGAGGGCACCGATGGCCGAGCCCAGAATGCGCAGCGAGGCCGAAGCGGTGGTTTCCCGGCGGGTTGCCTGGGTCACAACGATCGCCGAGATCGCCGACCACAGACCGCCGATCTTGGGCAGGTAGCCCGGGAACAGGCTCGTGAACCAGAAGCCGAGCAGGTAGGCCACCAGGGCTGCCCCGGCGATTTCAGCGGGAATGCGGAGGCGCTCCGTGCGGCTGGTCATGGGTTCGGGGTTGTTCATGGAGCCTGGCGGCTGTGCCGGGCATCGCGGGCAGCATCGCGGGCGGCATAGGCATGCACCAGCCGCTGCACCAGGGGGTGGCGCACCACATCGGCGGCGGTCAGCCGGCAGATGGCCACGCCCTCCACCCCCTCCAGCACCTGGGCCGCCTCGATCAGGCCACTGAGCTGGCCGGAGGGCAGATCGATCTGGGTGGGGTCGCCGGTAACCACCATGCGGGCATTTTCACCCAGGCGGGTGAGCACCATGCGCATCTGGGCGGTGGTGGTGTTCTGGGCCTCGTCGAGGATCACGAAGGCGTCGGCCAGGGTGCGGCCCCGCATGTAGGCCAGGGGTGCCACCTCGATCACGTTCTTCTCGATCAACGCCGCCGTGCGCTCCTGGCCCAGCAGGGTGTGCAGGGCGTCGTAGAGGGGCCGCAGGTAGGGGTCCACCTTCTGTTGCAGGTCGCCGGGCAGGAAGCCCAGGCGCTCTCCGGCCTCCACGGCGGGCCGCGTGAGGATCAGCCGCTCCACCTTTCGCTCCTGCAGCATCCGCACCGCCTGCACGGTGGCCAGGAAGGTCTTGCCGGTGCCGGCGGGGCCCAGGGCCACGGTGAGGTCGTGGCGTTCCATGGCCTCCACATAGGCCTTCTGCTTGATCGTGCGGGGCCGCAGCAGCTTGCCGCTCTGGCTGCGGGCCAGCACCTGTCGGCCCAGTTGCTGATGCTCTTCGCCCCGGCCCGTATCGAGGGCCACCAGGGCGGTCTGCACGTCGACAGCACTCACGCTCTGGCCCTCCTGCCACAGCGGCCGCAGCAGCTCCACCAGCCCACAGGCCCGTTCCAGCTGGTTGGGACGGCCCCGCAGCTGCAAGCACAAACCCCGCAGCACCAGGGAAGCGCCAGTCAGGGCTTCCAGGCGATGCAGGGTGGCTTCAGCATTCCCGGCCAGGGCCATGGCGGCGTCCTGGTCGGGAAGGTCGATGGTGAAGGTCTGGAGGGTGTCGGCCCCGCTCATGGGGCGGCGCCTCAGGCTTCAGGAGCAGCGTCGTCTGCGGAGGCGGCTTCAGCAGCGGCAGCTTCCTCGGCGGCCTTGGCCTTGGCCTCAGCTGCAGCCGCTTCCTCGGCAGCCTTGGCTTCGGCGGCTTCCTTCGCGGCCTGCTTGGCGGCAGCTTCGCGGGCTGCGGCCTGCTTCTTCTGGCCGATCACCACCGAAGGACGCACTTTCTTCTCCACCAGGCCACCCTTTTCCAGCAGGGTGAGCACCGAGTCGGTGGGCTGGGCGCCCTGCTCCAGGCGGGCACGGATGGCCTCGGCGTTGAGGCGGGTCTCCTTGGTGCGGGGGTTGTAGAAACCCAGCTCCTCCAGGGGACGCCCATCGCGGCGGGAGGTGCTGTTGGTGGCCACGAGGCGGAAGCTCGCTTCCCGCTTCTTACCGAACCGCTTCAGGCGGAGCTTGATCATCGTGGCCTTGCCTTGCTGACTGGATAGAGGGGGCGTGATCCTCGGGGGAATCGCGCGCCAAACGACAACAATACCCTGCGGCCAGACCCCCACCAGCGCTG
>RGNC01000057.1 GCA_010029175.1 Synechococcaceae bacterium WB8_1B_136
TCGTTCACCAACGGCCGGTACAGGCTCTCAAAGTTGCTGAGGCCAGTCTTGAAGCGCCGGGCGATCACATCCGGTGGGATCGCATGTCCACCCTGTCGGACACGTAATTGAACTCTCGCCATCGCTTGATCAACAGATTGCAGTTGCAGAAAGACAAGCTTCACCGAATATCCCCGGGTCTGCCACTCGCCAATCCGATGGGCATAGCCCTTGCCCGCCAGTGTGGTTTCAAAGGCGAAGCTGATTCCGTCACCTACGCAACGATCGATCTCCTCCAGCATCAACCGTGCCGCCCGACGAGCTGCCAGTTCCGGTGCGAATGGCGACAAGCCTGCTGCGATGAGATCGGCATTGATGAAGGTGGTGATGCCCAACTCCAGAGGCAGGTATTCCCGAGCGAATGTGGTTTTACCCGCACCATTGGGTCCGGCAATGATGATGATGCGTTGTTTAGCCACTGAGCCCCCCAATCATCTCCAGAATCCGGTCCGTCACCTGCTTCAGTTCTGCGTCAATCTCCTCCAGCGGTCTTGGTGGCGTGAACACGTAGAAGTGCCGGTTGAAGGGGATCTCGTAGCCCACCTTGGTCTTGTCGTGGTCAATCCAGGCGTCAGGTGCGTGCGGCAGCACCTCCCGCTCGAAGTAGGCCTCCACTTCCTCCACCAGCGGCACGTTCTCGGTGTCCCTCAAGCTACTGTCGGCCTGGGGCTTCCCTTTTGCCTTGCCCTTCTGTCCCAGAACAACATTCCCTGCTTCGTCGCGTAGTGGCCTCTCCACCGTGATGGTTCTGTAGCCGAAGTCCTCGTTCTTGAAGACCTTGCTGATGGGCTTGCCGTCCTTCTCACCCTCCTCAAATGCCCCGAACAGCTTCGTGATCTGCTCGATGTGCTCGGGGCTCAGCTCCTTGCGTTTGCTGCCCAGGCTCTTGCGCATCTTCTGCCAGAAGCCACTGGCATCGATCAGTTGCACCTTGCCCTTGCGTTCGGCAGGCTTGCGGTTGCTGAGAATCCAGATGTAGGTGCTGATGCCCGTGTTGTAGAACATGTCCGTCGGCAGGGCGATAATCGCCTCCAACAGGTCGTTCTCCAGCACATAGCGGCGGATCTCGCTCTCACCCGAGCCGGCGCCGCCGGTGAACAGGGGTGAGCCGTTGAGAACAATGCCGAAGCGGCAGCCTCCGTCTTGCGCGGGCCTCATCTTGCTGATCAGGTGCAGCAGGAACAGCAGTGAACCGTCGCTCACGCGCGGCAGGCCAGGGCCGAAGCGGCCGCTGTAGCCCATCTGCTCGGCTTCCCGCTGCACCTCCTTCTGAATCTTCTTCCACTCCACCCCAAACGGCGGGTTGGAGAGCATGTAGTCGTACTTCTGCTCCGGCAGCTGGTCGTCCGACAGCGTGTTGCCGAAGCAGATGCTGTTGATGTTTTGCCCCTTGATCAGCATGTCGGCCTTGCAGATCGCGTAGCTCTCCGGGTTGAGCTCCTGGCCGCTCAACACCAGCCGCGCCGAGGGGTTCATGCCCTCCAGGTGCTCCTCCGCCACGCTCAGCATTCCGCCTGTTCCTGCCGCAGGGTCGTAGAGGCTGCGCACGATGCCGGGCTGGGTGAGGGCCGCGTCGTCTTCGATGAAGATCAGGTTCACCATCAGCTTGATCACCTCACGCGGCGTGAAGTGTTCTCCGGCGGTTTCGTTGGAGAGTTCGGCGAACTTGCGGATCAGCTCCTCGAACACCAGCCCCATCTCGGCGTTGCTCACCGTTTCGGGGTGCAGGTCGATCTGACCGAACTTTTCGGTGACCAGGTACAGCAGGTTGGCCTTGTCGAGCTCATCCACCTGCAGGTGGAACTTAAAGCTCTCGAAGATCTCGCGCACCGCCGGCGTGAAGGCCTGGATGTAGCTGCGCAGGTTCTCGGCGATGTTGTCGCCGTCGCCCATCAGCCGCTTCATGTCCAGCGGCGAGGTGTTGCAAAAGTTGTGGCCCGCTTTGCGCAGCAGGAAGGGTTCCGGGTCCAGTCCCTGCCCCTCCCTCAGGGCCTTCTCCTCCAGCACCGCCGCCTTGGTGGGCTCCAACACGCAGTCGAGCCGGCGCAGCACTGTGAACGGCAGGATCACCTTGCCGTAGTCGCTCTGCTTGTAGTCGCCGCGCAGCAGATCGGCCACGCTCCAGATGAAGGCGGAGAGGTTCTGTTTGCCGGTGGGTTGCGGTGGGCTGGCTGTGGCAGCAACAGCCATGCGCTGGGGGCCAGGGGTGGAGGGTTCGGCCAGGGCCACGGAGCCTCCCCTGCCACGACCCGTGCTGATCAGGCCCGCGCTGATCAGGGCTGCCTTGACGGCTTCGTATTGGGGTTCATCCCAGCCGAGCAAGTTGCGCAATGCGCCGTTGCCCGCCGAGCCGCCCAGGGCCTGCAGGGCTCCGGCGAACTCCTGCTGCTGAACGGCTGTGGCGATCAAGGGGCAGACAGGGAACCTGGCGCCAGTCTGCGCGCGGCTGAGGCGTTTTGGTGGCGATAGCGCCGCTGGTTGATCATGCTCTGGCATGGCTATGCACGGGCTGCATAATCTCCGGCCACCTGCGCCCGCAATTGCTCCAGCGAGCGCACCAGCAGCGCCGCTGCCTCCCAGCCTTGAGGCAGCGCCAGCCACACCGGGCTGATCAGTGGGCTGGGCAGCGGCCGCAGCTGCAGTGGCTCCGCCCAGGCCGTTGTGATTGGGGCAGCGGGGCTGATCACCATGGCCGAGCTGCCATCCGCCAGCCGTTGCAGCCACTGTTCGGGGCTGTGGCAGTTGTTGCCGACGGGCCTCAAACTCAGCCCCTGGCTGGCGAGGGCCCGCTGCAGACCCAACGCCACACCGCGATGGGGCACCAGCACCGTGGAGGGGGTGGCGGAGGTGCCGGGCCGGCCGCTGCAGCAGCTGCCCAGGGCCAGGGGCATGCGGCCCACCGGCAGCAGCTGCAGCTCAGATCCAGCGAGCGGCCGAAGCTGCTGCAGCTCCAATCCCGACACCAGGGCCCCATCGAGCACGCCCTGGCGCACCAGCTCCAACCAGGCCTCCACGGAGCGGAAACGCACGGGCACCGGCAGCAGCCAGGTGATCCCCGCCAGCAGATGCTGGTGCAGCAGATCGCCGCCGATCCGTGCCACGCCGGCCTCCAATCGATGGCTCCGGCACGCCAACCGCAGCAGCTGCATGGTGGCCGTGGCGCCGTAGCGGCAGCCATGGCGGAGCCGCTGGTTCTGCTGCAGGCCAAAGTCTCGCGCCAGGGCCCGGTAGCGCCGGCTCACCGTGGGCTGGCTGAGGCTCAGCACCCCACTGGCCTGCAGGGTGGTGCCGCTGAGCTCCAAGAGATCCAGAAGGCGAATGTCCTGCAGCAACTCCGGCACGCGGTAGTGCTGGGCAGGGCGGGGGATGGAATCTGTGGTGGCAGCCATGGCAGACCCGGGCAGTTGTGCTGCAGGCAGCCTCCGCAGCCCGGGCGACATTCAGCCCTTTCCACCTGCGAAAGAGCAAAAGACCTGGGCTGATTCCTGTAGGGAGCTTCGTTCTGTGTTGCTGTTTCGCAGGAAGCGCTTGTCTGCTGAAGGGGGTTTCGTCAGGCTGCAGGGATGACCGCACCCCTGCGTTGCCACCTGCTGATCGGGCCTCCCGCCAGCGGCAAAACCACCCTGGCCGGGGTGCTGGCTGAGCTCACCGGTGCGGTGGTGCTCTCCACCGACGCGGTGCGCGGCGAGATCTTTGGCGATGCGGCCGTGCAGGGCCCCTGGCGCGACATTGAGGCCCTGCTGCACCAGCGCATCCGCGAGGCGGTGGCCGCCGGCATGCCGGTGATCGTGGATGCCACCCATGCCCGCCGGCCCTGGCGGCTGGCGATCACCCAGGCGCTGGCGCTGCCGGCACCGGTGGAGTGGATCGGCTGGTGGCTTTACACGCCGCTCTCCACCTGCCTGCAGTGGAACCACAGCCGCAAACGCCTGGTGCCCGAGCCGGTGATTCGCGAGATGGCCGCCGCCCTGGCGGATCCGGTGTTCGGGCCCTCGCGCGCAGAAGGGATGGCCTCGGTGGTGGCGGTGGTGCCCACCCAGGTGCGCGACCTGGAGCCCCTGCTGCGGGATGAGCTGGCCCGCCTCGATCACCGTATCCGCTCGGCCCGCAACCGCGAGAGCCGTTTTGCCCTGCATGGCTACTCGCGGTTGCTGGATCTCGAACGGCTGCTGTATCTGCTGCGGCTGCTGAGTGCCTTCCCGGATCTGGCGGCCGAGGATGCGGCCACCCGCGCTGAGCTGGAGGCGATCGTGTCGCCCCTGCCGGAGGGGAGTGCTACGGCGATGCCGCAGCCATACGGGGCGATCTGGCCTGGCTGGAGGCCAATGGCTTCTGCAGCGCCGAACCGGTGCAGGCGCCGATCCAGCCACCAGCTGCGCCGCGTGAATCGGGTGGAGTGCATGGCGGCTACCCGCCCCTGGGGGATGCACCGGTGTTCCAGCGGGTGTTCACCCTGCTGCGCCATCTGTTGCAGCAGCCCTTTGATCGGGCCTCAGGCATTCCCCTACCGGAACACCTGATCGCCCAGATCGAAACCATCCCCGGCGCCTACCTGCCCGGTGAGGCAGCCACCCTGCGCAAAGACCTCGAAAAAATCCTCACGCCCTACGGCTTCCGGCAGCGCAACGACAACGTGCGCCACGGCTACGCCATCGGCACCGCCCTGCTCTCGGCCCATCGGCTGCGGGAGATCCACGGGGTGGTGAGCCAGGCGGCCGGGCGGCTGGCCGATCCCACGGCCCAGGATCTGCTGGCGGAGCTGGAGCAACGGCTCCATTGGGGCGGTGTGGCGATCGCTGGCACAGCGCCGGTGCGGGCCTTTGCCAATCGCTCGATTGTGAGCAGTGCCCTGGTGCGGCCCGATTCCCTCGCGGCCGAACGGCAGGCTGAACTGCTGGAAACCGCGATCGTGGAACGGCGGCGTGTGGAGCTGGAGCGCTACGCGTCGGTGGCCAGCTTCCCCGATAGCCCTACGGGCTCCTTCCGCGCCTGGCCGCTGCAGCTGCTGTTCCACAACATCGGCTGGTATCTCGTGTATGAAACCGACAATGTGGGGCGAGAGGAGGGCCTGATCCGCACTGAGCGGATCGATCGCCTCGCCCTGCGCCGCAGTGAACGGGGCTACCGCCGCAGCGATGACGCCCATGCCGCAGCGTTAGCGCGATTGGACACCTTGCTGTATCTCAGCGGCGGCATCTACTTCGGCGACAAGCCAGGGCGATGCAAACCCTGCGCTTCTGCTGCCAGAGCTGGAGCTTTGCCTTCATCCGCGAGGGCCTGCAGCGCTACCCGATTGAACACACCCGCTACAGCAAACCGCTGCCGGGCGACACCTGGTGGCATCACCCCAAGGCGCCCCACCTGCTGGAGCCCGGCCCTCCAACGGATACCCATCCCTATCCGGTGGAACTGGATCTGCCCAGCTGGACCGTGGAGCGCGACGTCGACCTGCGCAACTGGCTGTTTGGCTTTGGCGCCGGGAGCTGGTAGAGATGGTTGCTAACCGTGATCGAAAGCCGGCGCGGCTGCTTGAGGGGGATTGGCATGACGTGCCGATGCCGATGGCGTTGAAAACAGTGGGTCAAGGCTATGCGCTGAGGCCTGGATGTTCACTGTTGTTTCGGCGCCGGATCTGGCAATGATTCAGCCCGTGCATCAATCCGCGCTTCTATTCGCAATCTGCATAGCTCCGCCAGGCAGCGCGGTCGGCCGTGGCCCGTTGGATTGGGATCGTCTCAGAAACCGTAGGGCAGGCAGGCCTGTTGAACGTCTGCCACGGAGGCCATGACTTCCGTTGGCACGGCATCACGCATCGGCAGCAGGGTGATGACCTGAGCCAGCTCGCCGATCTCCTCCTTGCAGAGGTGCGATGAGCCGGCGTAGGCGCTGTTGCGGGTGAGGGCGCTCACCTGGGCCTTGGCCTTGCCGCAGCTCTGGGGCTGGCTGGTTTCCACGCAGGCCTGCACATTCTTCTGCAGGGTCCACAGCTCGTCTGTGGCCGCAACCGAAGCGCCTGCGGAGCCGAGCACCGCCACCAGGAGGCCCATGCGGCACAGCAGCGTCGAGGGAAGGGCCATCGCAGGCAGGCAGGCACGGGGCTGGAGCAATTATGACCCCCGGCGCCAGGCGGCACCCGTGGGCGCCAGCGGGTTGATCAGCCCAGCCGCTGGCGCGACGAGCGGTAGCTGCGCAACAGGGAATCGGGGCGCCACAGCGTGCTGAGCCAGTGCACCAGAGCATCGCTGCTGCGCATCAGCCGCGGAGCATGGAAGGGATGTTCGGCGCTGTAGAGCAGGCTCAGCAGCTGGGCCTGGGTATCCACCGGCAGAGGGGCGAAGCGCAGCTCAACCAGGCCGTTGTGGGTCGCGTCGATTAACACGGGCAGCTTCAGGTTGGGGTCCATCAGCTGCAATTCCGCTTCGCTGGGGTGGGCAGCTGCCTCGCTGGTGGCCATGGCCTGCAGCTGGAAGGTGCCGCCCTGTTCCGATAACAGTTTGGTGGTGCCCCATCGCTCGATCCCCTGCCATCGCAGGCAGCCGATCCGTTCGATCGGGAAGCTGTCGGCTCCGGAGCGCACCGGTTTATCGATGCAGGCCAGGGTGGCCACCATCAGCACGATGGCGTTGTAGAGCGTCCAGGAGAGCACGATCGACTCGCCTTCAAAGCCGGTTGCCTCCACGGCGCCGACCCCCAGCAGCGGCAGCAGATAGCGCAGCACAATGGTGAGGCCAATCAGGGCCAGCATCAAGAGCAGCGGCCAGCTGAGCCTGAGGTTGAAGTCCTGATGCTCAGACTGGATGTCTTTGTTGGTGACGATCCCGCCATACACCCGAAACGGGTGCCGCAGCACTTTCGCCATTCTTCGCAGGGCTGGAAAACAGAACAGCGTTTCGTACACCTCCATCCAGAACTGATGGTGGTAGTGCCCGCTCAGCCAGTTGGGCAGGGTGTAAAGGGCGATCATGAACGGGCCGCCATAGCTGAAGAATTCAGGGATCGGGGCGGCGATCACCGAGAAGCCGAGAATCAGCCCGAGCAGCGGCATCACCAGATAGGTGATCCGCCACAGGGGTGCCAGGAGATCGGCCGGTAGCAGGTACCAGCGCAGCTGATTCCAGTTGAGCTTTCCGATCAGGGGCAGCTCCTTGCCGCAGAAGTAAATCTGGATGTTTCCCTGCATCCAGCGCAGTCTCTGGTCAAGAAAATCGGCAAAGGTGCGCGGCACTTCTCCCATGCTGAGCACCTCATTGAGGTATTTAACCCGCCAGCCCTCGGTGATCAGTTTGGTGCTGGTCTGGTAGTCCTCCACGAGGCATTGCGTGACGTAGCCACCAATGGCGTTCAGCGCCGCTGTTCGCGCCAGGTAGGACGTGCCGCAGCACACCACCGCATTGGCCTGATCGCGTCTCACCTGCAGGAAATGGTAGAAGTAATCCAGATCTCCCGGCATCACCCTCTCAAGCCCGAGGTTGCTGCTGTGAAAGTCGGCCTGGAAATAGTGTTGGGGTGTCTGAACGAGTGCCACGTTCGGATCGCTGAAAAAGCCAACCGTTCGCTTGAGGAACTGGGGTGATGGTGTGAAGTCGCAGTCGAACACGGCAATCAGCTCCGATTGGCAGTGCTTCAGGGCGTGGTTGAGATTGCCGGCCTTGCGATGGGCATTCCCCTCCCGGCTCAGGTAGTCAACCCCCAGCCGGGCCGCCAGGTCGGCGATGCTGGCTCGGTGGCCATCATCGAGCACTTTGATGCGGAGGTTGTTGTATTGCAGGTTGCGGCAGGTGAGGATGGCCCGCTGCACGATTCGGGCCGACTCGTTGTAAGTGGGGATCCAGATCTCCACGCTCGGTTGGTGGGCCTCGGTCCAGGGTTCCAGCGCCGTGGCCTCACGGCTGCGGTGTTTCCAGTCGAAGCCTGGGGCCGGCAGCATCTGGAGCACCAGGATCGCCAAGCCGATGGCTTCCATCAGCAGCTGCAGCACGCTGCAGGCCACGCTGAAGGGGTGGGCCGTGTTCAAGGTGGTGCAGCGCCAGGCGAAGTAGCGCAGGCAGATCGCCAGCAGCACCAGTTCCACCAGGGCATAGCTCCAGCGCCGCCTGGGCAGCCAGCGGCTGCCGATGGCCAGAGCCCCGGCCAGCAGCACCGGAGGCAGGCTGTCCTGCCAGAAGTCGTTGGCCTGGAACGGCTCCGGCAGCACCCTCAGCTGTTCAGGACTGAGCGTGACAGTGCTCAGCCAGTCGGGGGGAGCGCCCAGCAGCAGCAGGCTGAGCACCAGCAGCAGCCCTGTGACCACGAGGAACGACCAGGCGCTGGCACCGATGCGTTCGATCCGTTCCCCGTTGTCGGGTTGGTTGCGGCCGTTTGTACTGGTCACTGGAAGGTCACGCGGGCGCCATAGCCCACAAAACACAACTTCTGTGGCGGGGCTGGCACGTCGTTGAGGATCCGCACCTGCACCTGGCTGAGCGCTTTTTGGTTGAGGGGGATGGGTTTGGGGTTGTCATTCATTCCGCCCGAGAAGCGGTCGATCCCCGAGCGGATCAACTCCACACGCCCATTGAGATCGAGCTCTTCGCCGATGAGATCAATGTGAGCCCGGCTGCCGATCTTCAGCCGATTCAGGGTGGCTTCGGTCACCGTGGCCACCAGCCAACGATGGTTGCAATCGATCAGCCGGATCACTTTCTGCTGCGCCTGCAGGTCGTCTCCAACCCTGGCCAGCAGGCGCCACACCAGTGCTGGCCGCGGCGCTTTGATCGTGGCTTCACGCTGCCTGTTCAGAAGCGTTTCTGCCGATTGCAGCTCTGCTTTGAGGCCCTCCACCCGTTTCTGCTGGGTGACGCGCTCGCTCTCCAGCCGTTTGCGCCTGAGCTGGGTTTCCTGCAGGCGCGGGGTGGGATCGATGTTGCCGCGGGTGCGCTCGAGGTTCAGGTCCCGTTGGGCCGCTTCCAGTTGGTTGGTTTCGGCACGCAGGCGTGCCTCGATGCCGGCCAGTTGTTGTTGGTTGGCCAGCATCGCGGTGCGGGCCTTGTCCACCACCCGCTCGGCCACGGCGCCAGCCTGAAACAACTGCTCCAGCCGCTTCAGATCCCGTTGGCTGTAGGCCAGCTCGTGCCGCTCCCTGGCCAGGTCGGCCTGCAGCCGGTCGAGCTGATTGCCTTGCCGCGCCACGGTGAGCCGGCGTTGATCGAGCGCATCCCTGGCATACACCTGCTCGTCCTGCTGCAGCAGGCCCAGTTCCCGGTCGGTGGCCTCCAGATTGGTCTGGGCGGTGGTCAAGGCGGTGCGCAGCCGCTGCAGATCTCCATCACTGGCCCGCACGTTCCGAACCGTGGCCACATGCTGGTTGCGCGACACCTGGGAGCCCACATCCACGCTCAGTTGCGTGAGTTCGCCCGTGATCGGGGTGGCCAGGTCGATCACGCTGCCCTCCACCACCGCATCCCGGGAGCGGGTGCTGAACACGTGCAGCAGCACGCCCACCGCAGCCACCAGCATGGCGCTGCCCAGGGCGATCACCAGCTGGTTGCCTCGCCGACTGGCATGGGGCTGCGCCAGGTCGTGATCGTGGCTTCCGTCCGGATCGGGCATGGACGCCTGGGCGGCATGGCCCCCAACACAATCGCCATGCCAAGGGGTTTGTCAAGACTCGGCACCACGGCCGGATCACCAGCGCAGCATCCGAATCCAAAGCCACCACAGCAGCCCCACCGGCAGCATCGCCAGCAGCAGCACCTCCAGGCTCTGCAGCTGCTCAGGGTTCATTGCTCCCATGGATTGAAGCCATGCCCAGTTTCAATGGTGCGTTCAAGTCGAACAGCCTTCATGAAGCCCCGTTGCTTCCGGTGAAGAGCAGTGTCGAATCTGCTGCAGGGCTTGCCCGCCCCGAGTGGCCGATCCATCGTGGCTGCAACGGGATTCGGAGGCTCCGCTGATGGACGACACCCCCCCTGAGCACCAGCCAGGAGCGCGCTGACGATCCGGCCCCTGCTCCAACACTCTCGACGGATCTCTGATGTTCCTGGCATGGCTGTCGCCCCAGTGCCCAGTCGCCGTCCACTGCATCGCCACAGGTGCCCCGGACCCAATGGAACATCCCACTCGACACCTGGCCCCAGGTGCCAGCGCCGGCAGCTCCGCCCACAACTCAAAACCACCTGATCTGGAAACGATCAACCGACCGCACAGCTGCGCCCGACCCCCATGGGAAGGCAACACGGCTGAGCAGGCAAATGCCCGGGGCCAACGCTCCGGGCTTTGTTGTAGCCATGCTGCTGGTCATTGTTTTCTGGCCCTTGGTGGGCTCGCTCCCCATGAAGGTGATCGTGGATCTGTGCCTGGTGCCGATTGGTGTAGGGGTGCACTTGGCGCCCTACATCGCCGCCTGCGAGAAGGTGCTCAGCGAGGCCGGCCTCAAGATCCAGCTCCATCCCAACGGTACCGCCATCGAGGGCGAGTGGGAGCCGGTGTTCGCCGCGATTGAGGCCTGCCACCAGGCGCTGCTGTGATGCCAGGCCAGCGGGATCAGGCCGGCGAAATTCTCACGTTTTGGTTGGGCGAAACCCGGACCCGCCAGATCTGGCGCGACACCGCCATGGCCTTCGCGGGTGTTGGTGAATGGTGGTGATGACTTCAATCTCCGCCCTGGCAAAGCAGCCAATGGAGGCATGCTCGCTCCGTTGTTGCTCGAATGGAGGAACCGCGCTTTCGGTGCTGGCCCCAGCTACCGGGGCACCAGCACCGAAGGCGATAGCCGATGTGACCGCTCAGCTGATGGTTTCCTCAACGTGATCGAGTGGCAGGTATCGATCCCCTTGGATGGGAAGTGCTTCACATCGCTTCGGGTTTGCCGAAACAGACTCTTCTCGTCTGGGAGTAGAAATAAAGCTGCTGCTGAGCCCACTCGGAGCCTGCTGTTGAGTGCAGGATTCGCACAAAGCCTCGAGGTTGGCTGACATTCCCCAAAAGGGGACTGGTGGATCAGGGAGTTGCTCGAGGAAGTTGGACAAGGTCGTTCCATCTCCTTGTGACCATCGAAGCCCGCCGAACTCGAGAGGATTCCTACCAGGCCTACGCACGCCGCCCTAGACGGCTTGGTGCAAGCTCAATCTATCGTGGTGTGAGCTTTAGGAAGAAAACAAAACTTTGGACCGCCCAGGTGTATTGGAGGGGACGGCGCTACTTCTTGGGTTCATTCGAGACAGAGCGCGAAGCCGCCCTTGCTTACAATATGCATGCTCAGAAGATCATCGGCAACCTGGCGCTGTTGAACGATTTGTCTGGCGCCGAGGAGCTTGGCCCGAGTGGTGCCATCTTAGAAGCCTGAACAAGCCTTGGACTGCAATGATCAGCTCAATGCAAATCTTAGGCGTATCGCCTCCGTGGAGCAGGTTAAAATGCCTGGGAACGGCTTGAATCATGGATGCAGCTAAATAATTGTTCCATCCGCAAGTTCAGCGTTCTTCTTGATCACCATGATGCCACTGCGGATTGTGAAGCCGAGCTCATGGCGATCAGCCTCTTCCACGCGATCCTTGTTGATCACCTGCACATCTCTGCCGATACGGACATTCTTGTCCAGTATTGCTCTCTTCACAACTGACCCTGCTCCGATGCCAAGAGGGATTTCGCCACGTGAGCGAAGCACGCTTCGTTCCTCCTCAGACTCATAGCTGTCAGCGCCCATCACCAGGGTGTCGTCAAGCACAACACCTGCCTCCACCCTAAGACGAAGGCCCAGTACACAATGCTTGATGGCGCAGCTGTCGAGGATGCATC
>RGNC01000058.1 GCA_010029175.1 Synechococcaceae bacterium WB8_1B_136
GGATTTGCTCTGACCGAGCAGGCTTCAGTCACCCTCCTCATGCCCCGTCGAAACCATTGCAGCCCCGCGATGGCTCCGGCTGAAGGCCGGAAGCGGAGGAAATGGAGCTGAGCGGAATCGAACCGCTGTCCGAAACACCGGTGTGAGCCACCTAGTCCGGCCGAAACCGGACTCGTTCATTGTGGCAGCAGAGCACCGCATGGGAAGGGGTGGGCATGACCGAACCGGGATGGGCGGCTGCCCACGACAGTGAGGCGTTTGCCTGCATTGCCGTGGTGCCACCGGGCCTGGAGGAGCCCGCCGCCCAGGAACTCTCCAGCCTCGGGGCCAGCGCGGTGCAGCCCCTGCGGCGGGCCGTGCGCTGCCGCACCGATGCGGCAACCTTCTACCGGCTGCACCTACGGGCCCGCCTGCCCTTTCGGCTGCTGCGGGAACTGGCGCGCTTCCCCTGCCGCGGCCGCGACGACCTCTACTGGGGGGTGCGAGAGGCGGCCGATTGGAGCCACTGGCTGCCGAGTGAGGCCAGCTTCCGGGTGGATGCCAGCGGCAGCCTGCCGGGGCTGAACCACAGCCACTACAGCGCCCTGCAGGTGAAGAACGCCCTGGTGGACTGGCAGCGAGAGGTCTGGGGTCGCCGCTCCTCGGTGAACCTCGAGGATCCCGACCTGGCGCTGCATCTGCACCTCAGCCCGGGCCGACCCGGACAGTTGCCACAGGCCAGCCTGAGCGTGGACGGCAGCGGCGAGAGCCTGCACCGCCGCGGCTACCGCGCCCGCCTGGGACTGGCCCCCCTGAAGGAAAACCTGGCGGCCGGACTGATCGCCCTCACGGGCTGGGATGGCAGCGTGCCCCTGCTGGACCCCCTCTGCGGTTCAGGCACCCTGCTGATCGAGGCCGCCTGTCAGGCCCTGGGCCGCGCCCCCGGGCTGGGCCGCGGCTTCGCCCTGCAGCGCTGGCCCGATTTCGATGCCGATCTGTGGCGGCAGGAAGCGGAGGCCGCCGCCGCCCTGGCCCAGGACCGCCCCCTGGCTCCAATCCTGGGCAATGAAGCGGATCCCGCCGTGCTGGAGCAGGCCCGCGCCAATGCCGAAGCCGCGGGCGTGGCGCCCTGGATCAACTGGCGTGGGGGCGACTGCCGCGCCCTTGAGCCGCCGGCCGGCCCCGGCCTCGTGGTGTGCAACCCGCCCTATGGCGAGCGCATCGGAGCAGGGGACAGCCTGAAGCAGCTGTACGCCGACCTGGGCCAGATGCTCAAGCAGCGCTGCGGCGGCTGGACCCTGTGGCTGCTGAGCGGCAACCCGGAGCTCACCGGTGCCCTGCGCATGAAGGCCAGCCGCAAGGTGCCGGTGAGCAACGGCGGCATCGACTGCCGCTGGCTGCAGTACGAGATCCGCTAACGCCCCACCAGGGCCCGGGTTGTCTTGGTGAGGCCCGCCATGGTTTCCGGCAGATAGGGGCCCTTGGTCATCAAGCCGCCCACCCGCAGCAGCAGCCCGGTGAGCAGCAGGTTGATGCCCGCCTGCACCAGCACCGCCTGAATCCAACCCCAGCCCAGGGCCAGGTGGAACCAGAGCACCAGCGCCAGCTCCGCGGTGATCAGGGCCAGCAGCAGGGTGGCCAGGCCACCCACGAGCAGCACGGCGCCACCGATCAGGCGCCGCTTCTCGCGGTCGGCCTCCTGCAGGGCGATCCGCACATGCAGATCCATCACGGAGCTCACCAGCCCCGTGACGCGCGAGGCGGCCTGAAGGGGGAGACTGCGGGCACGGCGCTCCGCCGTGCCATTGCCATTGCCGGTGCTGCTGCTCATGCCGAACGGCGGCCGGAGGCCAGCAGCAGACCCGTGAGCAGCCCCACCCCCGCAGCCAGGCCAAGGGCCATCAGCGGGCGCTCCCGCACGGGCTTCTCGATCCTGGGCCGCAGGGTGGTGTTCAGCTCATCGAGCAGGTGCTCGAGTTGATCTTCCAGGGGCTTGAGGGAATCGGCGAAGTGATGGGCCTGATCGGTGGTGACGTGCACCAGATCCATCAACTGGGCCTTCACCCCCTCGCTGGTGCGGCCGGTCTGCTCGGCGATCACCTCCACCACCCTGTCAAAGCTGCCACGGGTGGCCTCCAGGGTCTGGCGGGCCACCTCGGGCCACTCCTGCTGAATCGTGGGCAGCAGGGCCTGAAAACGCTCCCGGAACAGGGCCGGCGTGGCGGAGCGTGCACCAGCGCTGGGCACTGGGGTGTCGCCCTGGGGCTCGGGCGGGGTGGAGACGGCGGCGCCGACCTCGGAGCCAACGCCGTTGGCAGGAGTGTCGAAATCCATAGTGCGACGGCAATCGCGCAGGGCTCCTTCAACCGTAGGGACGCCGGCTTGAAATCGTCAGTGCTTCAGCTACCTTTTAGACGCTCGGCGCTCGGGCCTGTTGGTTCACATCAATCAGGTCGCACTGACGCACTTCAAGTCGTTCGGCGGGTCGATGACGATCCCGCTGGAGCCCGGCTTCACAGTGGTGACCGGCCCGAACGGCTCCGGCAAGAGCAACATCCTCGATGGGGTGCTGTTCTGCCTGGGGCTGGCCAACAGCCGCGGCATGCGGGCCGAGCGCCTGCCCGATCTGGTGAACAGCGCCATGCTGCGCGACGGCAAGGCCGCCGAGACGGTGGTCACCGTGCGCTTCGACCTCAGCGATTGGCAGCCCGACGAGGCCGAAGCTGGCCTGGAGCCCCCTGAGGAAGGCCCCTGGATACGCCCCGGCCAGACGGAATGGAGCGTGACCCGCCGGCTGCGTGTGGCCCCCGGCGGCACCTACAGCAGCACCTACAGCGCCGATGGCGTGCCCTGCAACCTCCAGCAACTGCAGACCCAGTTGCGGCGGCTGCGGGTGGATCCCGATGGCAGCAACGTGGTGATGCAGGGCGACGTGACCCGCATCGTCTCGATGAGCGCCCGCGAGCGACGCGGCCTGATCGATGAGCTGGCGGGGGTGGCGCTGTTCGACTCCCGCATCGAGCAAACACGGGGGAAGCTCGAGGAGGTGCAGGAGCGGGAGGAGCGCTGCGGCATCGTGCAGCAGGAACTGCTGGCAGCGCGCCAGAAGCTGGAGCGCGATTGCGCCAAGGCCCGCGCCTACCAGGAGCTGCGGGAACGCCATCAGCGGGGCCGGCTGCAGGAGCAGGTGCTGGTGTTCGAGCAGGCCCAGGCCGATCTGCTCGGGCTGCGGAACCGCCAGCAGGCCCTGGGGCGGCAACAGGAGACCGATCGGGTGGCCATCGCCGAGGGGCGGGCCGCCATCGACCTCGCAGCCCAGGCCCTGGAGGCGCTGCAGGCGGAGGTGAAGGCCCTCGGCGAAGACAGCCTGCTGGCGGTGCAATCCGAACTCGCGGGGCTGGAGGCCAGCGGCCGGGAACTGGCCCGCCAGGCGGAGAAACACCAGCAGAGCGCCGAAGAGCTGCAGCGCCAACGCCATGAGCTGGCCCGCCAGCAGGGGGAACTGCGTCAGCAGCAGACCGCCCTGGCCGCCGCAGACGACGCCGCCAGCCTGGAGCAGGCCGAGGCCGACTGCCGCTCCGCCGAAGCCGCTGTCGAGCTGTCGCGGCGGCGGCTGGGGGAGGTGGCCGGGCGCAGCGGCAGCTGGCTGGAAGAGCAGCAGCAGCGCAGCCGCCGCCGCCAGGAGCTGCAGGCCCAGCTCTCCCCCCTGCAGGCGGAGGAACAACAGCTGCGGGAGCGGCTGCGGCAGGAGGAGGAGCGGCTGGCGGAACTGCGCCAGGAACTGGCCCGGGAGGGGGAGAGCAGCCAGGGCATGGCCGCCTCGCTCACGGCCCTCGACGGCGAATGGCACCAGCTGCAGACCGCCCTGGAGCAGGGGCGCCAGCGGGTGCAGGAGCTGGTGGAGGCCCTGGCCCTGCAGCAGCGCACCCGCAACCGTCTGGAGCAGGAGCAGGCCACGCTGGAGCGGGAGATCGCCCGGCTGGAATCCCGGCGGGAAACCCTGCAGGAAAGCCGCGGCACCGGAGCCCTGCGGCTGCTGCTGGAGGCGGGGCTCGAGGGGATTCACGGACCGGTGGCGCAGCTGGGGGAGGTGGAGGAGGCCCATCGCCTGGCCCTGGAGGTGGCCGCCGGGGCCCGCCTGGGCCAGGTGGTGGTCGACGACGATCGCATCGCCGCCCGCGCCATCGAGCTGCTCAAGCAACGGCGGGCGGGCCGGCTCACGTTCCTGCCCCTGAACAAGATCCGTGGAGGGCCTGGTGGGCCGGGCGGTGGAGCTGGTGCGCTACGAGGCCATCTACGGCGAGGTGTTCCGCTACGTCTTCGGCGACACCCTGGTGTTCCGGGATCTGGCCAGTGCCCGCCGCGAGCTGGGCCGCGCCCGCGCGGTGACCCTCGATGGCGAGCTGCTGGAGAAGAGCGGCGCCATGACCGGCGGCAGCTTCCAGCAACGGGGCAACCAGCTCAGCTTCGGCACCGCCAGCGACAGCGACGAGGCCGAACCCCTGCGGCGCCGGCTGCTGGAGCTGGGGGAAAGCCTGGTGGCCAGCCGCCGCCAGGAGGGACTGCTGGGGCGCCAGCTCGACGACCTGCGCCCCGAGCTCAGCCGCCAGGAGCAGCGGCGCGCGGCCCTGGAGGCCGAGCGCCAGGCGGCCCAGCGCTCCCACGGGCCGCTGCAGCAGCGCTTCGAGCAGCTCAACCAGCGTCTGGCGCTCAGCGAAACCGCCCTGCAGCAGGGCCAGACCCGCCTGGCGGAGGTGCTGGCGGCCGTGGCGCCACTGCAGCAGCAGCTCTCGGATCTGGAGGCCGCCGAAGCCAGCGCCCAGGCCTCGGGCGACAGCAGCCGCTGGCAGGGCCTGCAGCAGGAGCTGGAGGCCGCCGACCGGGGACTCACCGACGCGCGCCGTCAGCGCGATGAGCTGCTGGCGGCCAGGCGGGAGCGGGGCCTGGCGGCCGAACGGGTGAACAGCCAACTGGAGGCCCTCGCCAGCGACGAGCAGCGCCTGGCCCAGGCGGTGCAGGCCCTGGTGGCCGAGCGGGCCCGCTGGAAGGAGCAGCAGCAGGCGGAGCAGCAGCAGCGGGCTGCGCTGGAGGCCCGGCAACAGGACCTGCAGGCCCGCTTCGGCGAGCGCCGCCGCGCCCGCGATGAGGCCGAGCTGCAGCTCTCCAATCAGCGGCAGGTGCTGCAGCAACAGGAGTGGGAGCTGCAACGGCTGGGGGAGGAGCTCCTGGCCCTGGCGGAACAGGAGCGCAGCGGGGCCCAGCGGCTGGAGCAGCTGGAGAAGGACCTGCCCGATCCCCTGCCGGAGATCCCGGACGAGCTGCGCGAGGCGGGCCTGGAGGCCCTGCAGGCGGAGCTGCGCAGCCTGCAGCAGCGCATGGAAGCCCTGGAGCCGGTGAACATGCTGGCGCTGGAGGAGCTGGAGGAGCTGGAGAACCGCCTGGCCGAGCTGCAGGAGCGCCTGGATGTGCTCTGCAAGGAGCGCGAGGAGCTGCTGCTGCGCATCGAAACCGTGGCCACCCTGCGCCAGGAGGCCTTCATGGAGGCCTTCAGCGCGGTGGACGGCCACTTCCGGGAGATCTTCGCCGGCCTCTCCGAGGGGGAGGGCTATCTGCAGTTGGAAAATCCGGCCTCTCCCCTCGATGGCGGCCTGAGCCTGGTGGCTCATCCCAAGGGCAAGGCGGTGCGGCGGCTGGCCTCGATGAGCGGCGGTGAGAAGTCGCTCACAGCCCTCAGCTTCCTGTTCGCGCTGCAGCGCTTCCGCCCCTCACCGTTCTATGCCCTCGATGAGGTGGACAGTTTTCTCGACGGGGTGAATGTGGAGCGGCTGGCGGCCTTGATCGCCCGGCAGGCGGAGCAGGCCCAGTTCATGGTGGTGAGCCACCGGCGGCCGATGATCGGAGCGGCCACCCGCACCATCGGCGTCACCCAGGCCCGCGGCGCCCACACCCAGGTGGTGGGATTACCACCTGCCGCCTGAGCGGCACAGCCCGGCTTCTCGGCCACAATGCGCCCATGACAACCACTCCTCCCGGCAGCGATCCGACCGCCACTGCAGCCGCCACCCCGAGCGATCGCCTCTGGCTGCGCTCGGAGCTGATGGGAACCCAGGTGATCACGCGCGACACGGGCCGTCGCCTGGGCGTGGTGGGCGAGGTGGTGGTGGACATCGACCGGCGCGAGGTGGTGGCGCTGGGGCTGCGGGACAACCCCCTCACCCGCTTCCTGCCGGGCCTGCCCCGCTGGATGCCACTGGAGAGCATCCGCCAGGTGGGCGATGTGATTTTGGTGGATTCGGCCGATTCCCTCGCCGAGGGCTTCAACCCCGAGCGCTACAGCAAGGTGATCAACTGCCAGGTGATCACCGAGGCCGGCGAGCAGCTGGGCAAGGTGCTCGGGTTCAGCTTCGACATCGAGACCGGCGAGCTCACCACCCTGGTGCTGGGGGCGCTGGGCATTCCGCTGCTGGGGGAAGGGGTGCTCAGCACCTGGGAGCTCACCGTCGAGGAGATCGTGAGCAGCGGTCCGGATCGGATCATTGTGTACGAAGGGGCCGAAGAGAAGCTCAAGCAGCTGGGCACCGGCCTGCTGGAGAAGCTCGGTGTGGGCGGCCCCAGCTGGGAGCAGGAGGAGCGTGAGCGCTACCGCCTGAACATGGTGCCGGTGGAGAACCAGCTGGCGGCCGGCCAGCCGACGGCCCAGGAGCAGCAGCGCCGCATCCAGCCCGCCACCACCCGGCGCTTCGATGCCGAGGAGGCCTACGACTACGTGGAGGTGGAGGAGCGCCGCGAGCGGGAGCCGCTGCGCCAGCGCCGCTATCTCGATGAAGAGGCCTATGAGCCCGCGCCCGAGCGTCGCTACCCGGAGGAGCGCCAGAGGCCCATGCCTCCTGCTCGCCGCTACGTGCGCGACGAGGGGCCCCTGGATGTGGAACCCCTCGACGACGACCTGCCCGCACCCCGCCGCAGCGCCCCCAGCAACGACCCCTGGTGATCGGCGAGCCCCCAGGCCTGGGGGCTACTGGGACTCGAACTGCAGCGAGGCGGAGTTCACGCAGTAGCGCAGGCCGGTGGGCTGAGGGCCATCGGGGAACACGTGGCCGAGGTGGGCATCACAGCTGGCGCACTTGATCTCGGTGCGCACCATGCCGTGGCTGGTGTCGGAGTGGGTGGTGATGGCTCCAGGCCTGGCCCCATCCCAGAAGCTGGGCCAGCCGGTGCCCGATTCGAACTTGGTGGCGGAGCTGAACAGCTCGCTGCCGCAGCACACGCAGCGGTAGGTGCCCTGCGCCTTGTTGTCCCAGTAGATGCCGGTGAAGGCACGCTCGGTTCCCCCCTGGCGTGCCACCTGGAACTGTTCGGGGCTGAGCTGCTGGCGCCACTCCTCGTCGGAGCGCCGCAGCTTGCCGCTGCCGCCCGGAGCGTCGCTGCCGAAGGTCTCGCTGCCAATGCTCTCGCTGCCCAACTCCGCCATCGACCTGCAGATCGCTCACTACGGGGCCACGCTAGACAGCGCCAGCACCGGCGGGTGGCAGCAGGTCCCGCACCATGGCCGCCAGAGCCGCCACGGCACCGGGCTCTCCCCGCAGGCTGCGCAGGTCGTCCCGCATCCCCACCAGACGATCCGGGTGTTCCAGCCACTCGGCGGCCTCGGCGGCGATCTCGGCCGGGCTGATCGCTCCCACCCGCTCCGGCACCACCGCTCGACCGGCGGAGATGTTGGGCCAGGCCAGGAACCCGTGGTGGCGCATCCGCCAGGCGGTGAGGGCCGCCCCCAGCAACCAACGCAGGATCGGCAGGCGGGCCAGGATCCCCAGGCCGCCATCCCAGGCCTGCATCACATGCAGGTGCTGGGTGGGCACCAGCACAATCATCGGCACCCCCAGGGCCCCCAGCTCCGCGGTGTTGGCGCCCACAGTGGTGAGAGCCAGCCGGCACTGGCTGAGCACCCCATGGGCCGGCTGCTGCTCGATCAACAGGATGCGCGTGCCCGCAGCGGTCTGCAGCTGCGGGCCCAGGGGGTCGTCCACCAGCCGCGGCTCCCCGGCGGCGTAGTGGGCGGCAATGGGGTTGGCCTGGCTGCCATGGGCCAGCAGCTCAGCCACGCTGGTGGTGGGTGCCACGGGCAGCAGAAAGCGGCAGCCGGGGTGGAGCGCCGCCAGCCGATCCGCCGTGTCGAGCAGAAACGGCACCCCCACCTGCAGCTTGGCCCGCTTGGAACCCGGCATCAGCGCCACCCACTCCCCCCCAGGCAGGGGGCGGTCGGTTCGGGCCGATTCCGACAGGTCGGCCATCAGGTCGCCCACCACGGTGCAGCGCTGGCGCCAGCGCGCCCCCAGGCGATTGGCCGCCGCCGGGCCCATGGCGGCGATGCGGTCGTTCCAGCGGGGCCAGCGGGCCACCCACTCTGCATAGGTGATGTGGCGGTAGCCGAGCCGTGCCGAGAGCAGCACCGTCCAGAACTGATCGCCCCCGAGGAACACCACCACCCCACGGCGAGGCCAGGGGCCATGGCGGCGGGGCCTCAACAGCAACCACCAAAAGCGAGCTGCTGGCACCACCCGCTCGAACAGCCCCATCTGCCGGGCCACCCGATCCTCGCTGCCCGTGGCGTTGGGGCAGGGCACCAGCACCAGCTGCAGGCCGATCGCCGCTTCAGCCTGGAGCGGGCGAAGCGGCAACTCGCGGTGCAGCCGCTGGGCCAAGGGGCGCACCCAGGTGGCCAGTTCACCGGGGCCGTTGCAGACCAGAACGATGGCGGCCTGTTGAGGAACCGCCTGGTTCACGCCGGAACTGCTGGGTGCCAAGGGCTTGACAATGCGGATGGCGAGACTTGAACTCGCAAGACCGAAGTCACACGCCCCTCAAACGTGCGTGTCTACCAATTCCACCACATCCGCGTGGTTTGTTGATCGGGCCTGAGGCCTGATCGGGGGAGGTTCCTGAGCAGATGAGCTGCGCAGGTGAGGGGAGGAAGGCGCCGTAGGGCGTCTTGCCTGAGCAATATACCCATCGCCCAGCCGGCCAGACCGCTAGGCCCGTGGGGCGCCGGGGAGGCGGCGGGCTTGGGTGCCGGTCAACACTGATACAGTCCCCAACGGCCTGCGCTGCCGGATCTGCCGGACTGCCACTGGATGCCCATCGGCAAACTGCTGATCGCCAACCGTGGCGAAATCGCCCTGAGAATCCTGCGCAGCTGCCGCGAACTCGGCATCCCCACCGTGGCTGTGTACAGCACGGTGGACAGGAACGCCCTGCATGTGCAACTGGCCGATGAGGCCGTGTGCGTGGGCGACGCCCCCAGCAGCAAGAGCTACCTCAACATCCCCAACATCCTGGCGGCCGCCACCTCCCGCGGCGCCGATGCGATCCACCCGGGCTACGGCTTCCTGGCGGAAAACGACCGCTTTGCCGAGATCTGCGCCGCCCATGGGCTCACCTTCGTGGGCCCCTCGCCGGAGGCCATTCGCTCGATGGGCGATAAATCCACGGCCAAGGCCACCATGCAGCGGGTGGGAGTCCCCACCATTCCCGGCAGCGAGGGGCTGCTGGACAGCCCGGCGACGGCGGCCCGCCTGGCCGATGCCATGGGCTACCCGGTGATGATCAAGGCCACCGCCGGCGGCGGCGGCCGCGGCATGCGTCTGGTGCCGGGGCCGGAGCAGCTGGAGAGCCTGTTCAAGGCCGCCCAGGGGGAAGCGGAGGCCGCCTTCGGCAACCCGGGCCTCTACATGGAGAAATTCATCGACCGGCCCAGGCACGTGGAGGTGCAGGTGCTGGCCGATCGCCACGGCAACGTGGTGCATCTGGGGGAGCGCGACTGCTCAATTCAGCGCCGCCACCAGAAGCTGCTGGAGGAGGCTCCCAGCGTGGCCATCAACGCCGATCTGCGCCGCCAGATGGGCGATGCCGCCGTGGCCGCCGCCCGCACCATCGGCTACGAGGGCGCCGGCACCGTGGAATTCCTGGTGGACCGGGGCGGCAACTTCTACTTCATGGAGATGAACACCCGCATCCAGGTGGAGCACCCGGTCACCGAAATGGTGACGGGCGTGGATCTGATCGCCGAGCAGCTGCGCATCGCCGGCGGCGAGCCGATCTCGGTGACCCAGGAGCAGATCAAGCTCACCGGCCATGCGATCGAGGTCCGCATCAACGCGGAAGACCCGCGCCAGAACTTCCGCCCTGCCCCCGGCAAGATCACGGGCTGGCTCCCCCCTGGCGGCCCCGGCGTGCGCTTCGACAGCCACGTGTATACGGGCTACGAGATTCCACCCTTCTACGACTCCCTGATCGGCAAGCTGATCGTGTGGGGGGTCGACCGCGACCATGCCCTCAAGCGCCTGCGGCGAGCCCTCTCGGAATGTGCCGTGACCGGCATCCCCACCACGATCGACTTTCACCTGCAACTGCTGGATCGGCCGGAGTTCCAGGCGGGCGACGTGCACACCAAATTTGTGGAACAGGAGATGCTGCCTCCGGGCTGAAGCCGAGCTGAAGCAAGGCTGAAGCCAGCCTGTTCAGGCCGGCAACACGCTGAGCCGCAGCATCACCTGGGTGAGCAGCCCCTGTTGGCCCACCAGCAACTCCCGCAGCAGACTCACCAGCCCCACCCAGATCACCGGGGTCACGTCCACGCCACCGATGGGGGCGATCAGCCGGCGGGTGGCGGCCAGCAGCGGCTCCGTGGGGATCGCCACCAGCCTCAGAGGCCCTTGATCCAGGGCGATCTGCGGGTACCAGGTGAGCACGATGCGGAACAGGAACATCAGCGTCCAGGCCGCCAGCAGCAGCCCCAGCAGCAGGTGCAGCGGGGGCAGCAGCGAACGCAGAAGGGCCAGGGCTTCAGGTCCCGTCACAAAGCTCTAAGCAGTGGCCCCTGGATCGTAGGAAGCCACCATCGCTGCCTAGGATCCGCCCCGGATTAGTCGGTGCCATGACCCCTTCCCTCGCCAACTTCCTGAGCAGCCTCCTGTGGGGTGCGGTGATCGTGGTGGTGCCCATCAGCATTGCCCTGGTGCTGATCAGCCAGAACGACCGCGTGGACCGCAAGCTCTGATCCCCCTCGGCCAGCCCCGGCTGGCCAGCGTCCGTAGAGTGGCGAAACAGGGCCTTTTGATCCGTGGTTAACGCCAGCCTGAACTGGGCCAGCATCGTCGGCATCGTTCTGGCGGTTGGTGGTGCGTTCCTCTACTTCATGAGGAGCTTCAAGCCAGCGCTGGCCCGCGACTACGACGTGTTCTTCGCTGCCGTGGGGCTGCTCTGCGGCGGCATTTTGTTTTTCCAGGGTTGGCGCCTCGACCCGATCCTGCAGTTCGGCCAGTTCCTGCTGGCCGGCACCACCGTGTTCTTCGCCTACGAGAGCGTGCGGCTGCGGGGTGTGACCACCGAACAGGCCCGCCGCTCCTCCTACTTCGACGACGACGAGCCAGAGCCCAGGCCCCGCATGGGTGGTGGCCGCGCCTGGGGTGAGGGGGTGGATCGTTTCGATGAGCCCCAACCCCTGCGGCGGCGCATCCGCTCCCGGGAGGAGGGCTACGACGATCGCCCCGGCGACGAGGAAGACTTCTACCGGCCCCGCCGGCCCACCACCCGTGCCGCCATTCCCGAGCGGGCCGCCTCCCGCGGCGGACGGCCCCCATCGGACGGCAACGACCCCTGGGATCGGGAGCCGGGCCCCGGGCGTGATCGCAGCCCCTACCGCGCAGGCGCCTCCGCCCCCGCAGCCAGCGACTTCGGCGCCCGCCGCCAGGGACGGGAAGAGCAGCGCCGCGGCAGTCGGCCCAGCGCCAGCACCC
>RGNC01000059.1 GCA_010029175.1 Synechococcaceae bacterium WB8_1B_136
GGTGAAGGGGTGCCAGTAGCGCATCGCCACGTAGCTGGTGGCCTCGATGCCGCGCTGGCGCAGGCTGCTCTGCAGTTCGCGGGCCTGTTGCTCGGTGATCCGCCGCAGGGGTGAGCCGCCACCGATGGAGCGGTAGGCCGCCTGGGATTTGCCAGCCCGCAGGGTGCTGATCAGCCAGGCCAGCGGCTTCTGCAACGCCGGATTGGGCAGCCGGATGATCTCCGGATCCGCAAACAGGTTGTAGAGGAAGGGACCGACGTCCTGAATGCGCTCAGGACCGCCGAGGTTCAGCAACACCACGCCGACCTTGCCGCACACCTTGGACATGGTCCATGGATTCCACTGTCCCTTCATGGTATGACCGGATCTGGACTCATCAGTCAGTGCCGATGGAAACGGTGTCAATCGCGGCAAAGCACTCTTGGCATTGCAGCAGAGATGTCGACAATCTCAGTCCACTGTCAGGAGGATTAATCTCGCATCTGCAGGAGTTGAGGGGCAGGCGTTCATCTGAAGCGATGATCACTCAGCCAAGATGGGGCAGTCCACGACTGAGCAAGAGCTCATGACGATCGAAGGCTTTTCCAACCAATCAGGTACTGACCGCCAGTGGGACTTGATGCGAGCCAGCTTCGATGGCGACTGGTTGGGGAAGACGACGTGGTACGTCAGAAGCCCCAACGGCATGGATCTGAAACACGGCAGGTGCAGCCCTGTAGAATCGCTGTACGCCATTCGATTTTCAGATGAAAGTCGAGGAGAGTGGCATGGAACAGGTCTTCGATTTGCTCCGGGTGGAGAACGCCGATTCCCCCTGAATCGGGACCAGTACAACTTGGGTCACAACTGCTGGCATTTCCCGGAAACCGCAGGTCAGTCAAGCCTTGAGGTTGGCGAGAGGACAACGCGAGCGGGCCATGAAGTGAATTTCTTTATCGGCCGTTCCCGATCGATGCTTGTTGCCCTCTATCAGCGCCAGGCTGATGGGCGGATGACCCTGGATTCTATTGCGGCCACCGCATTTCGATGTCAACGGGCAAATCTGGATCCCGCTCGGGAGCAGATGGAGTCGATGGAAGCTGTACTCTCAATTGTCGCAGGATGGCCTGGAATCGAGCAGGAGTTGATGCCGGGTATGCTGCAAGGTCCGCTTGAACCAAACCAGCCGGCACCAAATTTCGAACCTGAAACTTTTAAAAGGCAAGACATAAATGGTGTATTTTCAGATAATTTAATTTGCGGCCTTCCAGATAAAATGCCGAACGGTTCGTTCATGCTTCACTTTGGCTGCTTATTAGACGCTAAAAGTTTTGCGCACTTGATTATCGACTTCGATTTAAATCATAAGCTTGCTCGCTGGAAAGAGCGCCGCTATCAGCAAACCATGCACGGGTGATTGAAGGTGAAGCCAATTTGCTTTAGCTTTTTATTGCAGACGCGCGCATTAAGAATGCGATCGCTGGTGTCTATCGTCAACCACTTTGCCAATGGCAAGCCAGCACGTTCACAGAGGCGATCCGTCAGTTCTTGACCGCTCAGTTGTGTATCGTTAACAAGATTGAAAGTGTCATCAAGACCTTGGTCAAACGCGAAGCAAATACATCTAACAATGTCATCGCGGTGAACCCAGCATGGCACATTCAGGCCATTGCGTTGCACCAAGCCACCAGCCGCTGACAACAGCATGGATGGGATGTCTCGCCCGGGGCCGTAGATGCCTCCCAATCGGAGTATGCAGACCTTGACCCTGTCAGAGCGGATGGATGCCATCATCTCTTCAGCCTGGAGCAAAACCTGGTTCACAGGGTGGTTGTCGATGATCGGAGCCATTTCATTTGTGAGAGCACCATGGCGGTTGCCGTAAACGCCACAGCTGCTCAGCTGGACGATCTGCAGCGGTGTGTCGCTGGTGCGTCGATCAAGCGTTTCTACCAGTCGTCGCAAACCACCAAGGAAGGTTTTCCGGTATTGGCCAAGATCAACCTCGGAACCCTTCGAGGGCGCGAAGGAAACCAGAATGCCATCCAGATCAGAGACAAAATCAAGGGTGGCGCTGGCGTCGGTCGAGTCAAAGACCAGTGGATTTTCCACCAGCTCGGCCAGCTCGCCGAAACGCTCACGCCGTGTTGTGGTGCCCCATAACTCGTGGCCCTCCTGTTTCCAGGCTTTGGCCACCTCCTTGCCCACGTAGCCGCAGCCGAGGATTGCACGCCGCTCACCCGAGGGCAGGACGGGTGTCTCTCGGTTGGCCAGTAGCTGGTAAAGGGCAGCCAGATCCGGAGAAGCTGTCACCGCAAGCCACTCAACGTGTGAATATTTGTAAATGATAGGAGCCTGGGCTGCTGCCGGTGTGTTGGTGAATACCGTCTCGCCAGGCCAGCCTGAAAAGCTGTTCCCATGAGAGGGTTGATCGAGGATGCGGTGCTCTCATGCCCACCTATTGCGTTGCTGCCTCAGGCCTGGTGCCCATGCGGGTCAATGTGCCCGGCTGCAGTGGTGATGCCCTCAGCTTTGCTCTGGGGCCGCTGGGGCTCAGCGACTTCAAGGTCGAACGGCGCAGCCCGAACGGCCGCCAGTGGTTTTTTCAGGCGACCTTCAAGCCCGGCGCCATCGAGCCAATGGCCGCCGGGCATGCCACGAGGATGGTGAGCGTTGATCGCATCCACGACTGACGCCAGAGGATCCCCCCAGAGCCCACGGCTGCTGCGCAGCTGCTGATCGACTTCTTGGCCTGCCACGGCCCTGCAGGAGGCTGGTCGGACCTGGAAAGGACAGCAGCACGGTGTCCACCGCCCCCAATCCATTGGGAGCTGGTGCGGAAGATTAAGTTCGTTATGTTTTTCCCTGGCCCGAAGCCTGAGCCCGTCGCAGCGTTTAATACTTTCTTGCGTTTGCCGCCGGTCTGCTCAATGGCCCTGCCTGTTCTGGCCACCAAGCTCCTCACCAACAACGCCAGGGTCAGCAATTTTCTGGCAGCCAGCGAAGAAACCTCTCGCCAGTTCGGTCGGCAGGCCAGTCAGCTCGATGGAGCTGCCGCCGATGCCCTGATCGAGCAGGCTTACAGGCAGGTGTACTTCCACGCCTTCAAGCGCGACCGCGATGCAATGCTCGAGTCACAGCTGCGCTCCGGCCAGATCAGCACCCGCGAGTTCGTCCGCCAATTGCTGCGCTCGGAGAAATTCCGCAACGACTTCTACCGCTGCAACAGCAATTACCGCGTCGTGGAACAGGTGGTAGGCCGGGTGCTTGGCCGTCCTGTGCACGGCGAGCAGGAGTGCATCGCCTGGTCGATCGTGATCGCGGAGCAGGGGCTGCCGGCCTTCATTGATGCCCTCATCGGTTCACCGGAGTACATGGATGCCTTCGGGGAAGATCAAGTTCCCTACCAGCGCGCCAGGGTGCTGGCGGGCCAGGCGGTGGGCACGATGCCCTTCAACCAGCAAGCGCCCCGCTACGGCGACTATTGGCGTGACACCATGGCGCATCGCGCTCCCGGCAGCGGCAGCGGCAGCTGGGCAGGCTGGCCGCGTCCGGCCTGGCTGGTCAATCAGCCCACCCCGGCTGTGCAGAACGCTTGGCGGTATTTCGTGGCCACTGGTGGCTTCGTGCTGACAGGTCTCGTGCTCTGGATAGCCTTGTCAATGTTGAGCACGGGAGGTCAGGGTTAAACCCAACCACCAGGTGCCCAGATGGGCAGCCAAGTCCTCGGTTGGCTCAACTTTGGCGCTGCTGGCTTGACCTGACAGCGCAAGCAGGCTTGCCAGTGCCGCTCACGCTCACTGCCATCAGAAGTGGCTTAGCCACCCCCGGGCTTGTGTCCTGGGTGCCCTGATGCCTGGTCTGCTGCACTCCCTCATCAACGAGCGGGTGAGCCGCCAGTGCGCAATCTGCGCCCGTACACCACCAGGTCCCTCAAGCATCGCCTGCGCGACTGCGTCCGCCTGGAACCTGGGGTGAGGCAGAGGCTCGGGCCTCACTCAACAGCCTGAGCCCATGTATCACCTGCAGGCGGATGCCGCCCAGCCAAGACCAGTTTTTTACTGCATCCTCCCTTCCCCAGTAGGGGCGCCAGCACAGCCAAGCAAGTGAGCACTGCGAGACGATTGTTGTGCCGCAGACGGGAACGGCTCCCGTCATAGGTTTAGTCCACGAGATTTGCAGGGTGATGCCAGGCCGTCAGCAACGTTGTCTGGTGGGGGTGGGTAGCGGCTCTGTGATTTACCCTGCTCAAATCGATGGGCTGATTTGGCAGTTCAATGCACCTGGTGGCGACTGCCGGATTGGATCCAATTCAAACCATTTTGGGAGCAGCAAAGGCTGGATTCAAGAGTTCAGGCCACCACCACCTCGGTGCTGCCGGCGCGCTGGCGGCGGGTGAGGAAGCCGAACAGCACCTTGCCGATGGCGGCGATCAGGTTGCCCTCCAGCTCTTGGAACATCTTCATGTTCAGGTGGAAGGCATGGTTGGCCTCCTCCACGATGCGATCGGCCATGGCCTGGTCGATCGGCAGGGCATCGAGGGTGGCGCGGTAGTTGGCCTTGAAGCCCTTCTCGTCGGGAATGGCATCGAACTCGTAGAAGCGCAGGCCATCGTGCTCGCCCAGGTTCATCGCCTTCTGGGCGATGTTCTTGAGGATCTGACCGCCGGAGAGATCACCGATGTAGCGGGTGTAGTGGTGACCCACCAGCAGCTCGGGGGCGTCCTTGGCCACCTGATGGATGCGAGCCACGTACTCCTGGGCCGCCGGCGTGGCCTTGACGGCACTGCGCCAGCTGTCGCCGAAGTAGTAGGCCAGATCCTGCTCGAGGGTTTCGCGGCGATTCAGCTCCGGGAAACCCACCGGGCCCACCACCGGATGCCCCTCAGCCCGCAGGCGCCCGATCTCCTCCTCCATGGCGGAGTACACGAAGAAGAGGTCGGCCACCAGGGTGCGGTAGCTGGCCTTGTCCACCACCCCCTTGAGGAAGCAGCTCACGAAGCCGGTGTTCTCAGCCATCGTGTGGGCCTTCTTGGTGCCTTCACGCAGCTGGGAGGCAAGGGCAACGGCCATGGTTGGCGATCGGGAGGTCAGTTGTGCGGTGAAGCACCTCGCTAACCTAGTATCCCGTCCCGGAAATAAAAGCTATAACTGAAGTGTCGTTCGCGGCGCCTTGCGATGGTCGGTCGCCCGATGCCTCCGCTCGAACTCAGTGAGGACGAGGTTCAGCAGTTGCAGGCTCTCGCCCACTCCAGGTCATTGCCCCACGCGATCGTGCAGCGCGCTCAGATCGTGTTGGCTTGCGGGGCGGGCGAGACGAACACCGCCATCGCCAAGCGGATGGGGGTGACGGGGATGACCGTTGGCAAATGGCGCAAGCGCTACCGGGAGTTGGGCCTGGAAGGCCTGCATGACGAGCTGCGTTCTGGACGCCCCCGCACCTATGAGGACGACCAGGTGGCCGAGGTGATCAACCGCGCCCTGCAGACCAGGCCCACCGATGGCAGCACCCATTGGAGTGCCCGTTTACTGGCTGCTGCCACCGGCATCTCCAAAAGCACGGTGCACCGCTGGCTGCAAACCTTCTCGCTGCAGCCCCACCGGCAGAAGCATTTCAAGCTCTCCTCAGATCCCTTCTTTGTGGAGAAGGTCCGCGACATCGTCGGCCTCTACCTGAACCCACCCGAAAACGCTGTCGTGCTCTGCGTTGACGAAAAGACGCAGATCCAGGCCCTGGACCGGACCCAGCCCTTGCTGCCGATGGGGTTGGGCTACGTGGAGGGCGTCACCCACGACTACATCCGCCACGGCACCACCACGCTGTTCGCCGCGCTGGATGTGGCCACCGGTGCCGTGATCGCTGAGTGCAAGCCCCGCCACCGTCATCAGGAGTTCCTCAGCTTCCTGCGGCGGATCGACAAGGAGGTGCCCAAGGATCTGGAGCTGCACCTGATCGTGGACAACTACTGCACCCACAAGCACGCCAAGGTCAAAGCCTGGCTGGCGCAGCGGCCCCGTTTCCATGTGCACTACACCCCCACCTATGCCTCCTGGCTGAACCAGGTGGAGCGCTGGTTCGGCCTGATCACTCAGAAGGCGATCCGGCGGGGCAGCTTCTCCAGCGTCAAGGAGCTGATCGAGAAGATCAGGCAGTTCGTGGAGGCCTACGACAAAACCAAGGTCCCGTTCCAGTGGACGGCAACGGCGGACTCAATCCTGGAAAAACTCCAGAGACTTTGCTCGCAAATCTCTGGGACAGCACACTAGTGGGAGCAACAAGAATGAGGCTCTTTCTTTGCAAAGGGTTGCCTGTCTTCACAACGCAACCAGCCCACAAGAATCCAGTGCGCAGTGATCAAAGCGGGACTGGGGTCCAGTAAGGGCGCCATGGTCCTGCGGGTGCAGCTCGGCGTTGATGCTTTTTGAAGACCTCCCGGGGCGTTAGGCGTTGCGTTGAGAGTCATCGTTGCTCAGGCTGATGCCCGCGGCGAATTCCTGAACGCTGGTCCAATTGATGCCCTCGCCGCCATGGCGGCTGAGAGCAACAAGCGTATGGATTCGGTGAACCGCATCACCTCCAATGCGTCGAAGATCGTCACCAACGCGGACTGTGAACTGTTCGATCAGCAGTCTGCTCTTATCGCTCCCGGCGGCAACGCCTGCACCCACCGCCGCATGGCGGCCTGCCTGCGCGACATGGAGATTGTGCTGCGCTACATCACCGATGCCGTGTTCACCGGCGATGCCTCCGTACTGGAAGACCGCTGCCTGAGCGGCCAGCGCGGAACGTCCCTTGCCCTCGGCGTGCCCGGCGCTTCTGTGGTTGAAGGCATCCGCAAGATGAAGGATGCAACCATTGAGATTGCCATCGACTGCAACAGCATCACCCCCGCTGACTGCTCCGCTTTGATGAGAGAAGTGGGCACCACCTTCAATCGCGCTGCAGCTGCTGTTGCCTGGGGGAAACGCCGCAAGGCGTTTTAGGCCCAGCTTTCTTTTCACTTCGATCAATGAAGACCTCCGCACCGAAGCCGTTGCAGCCGCTGATTCCCAGGGCCGCTTCCTGAGCAACACCGAGCTGAACGCCGCCTTCGGCCGTTTCGAGCGCGCCAAGAATGCCCTGGAGGCCGCCAAGGCCCTCACCGCCAAGGCTGATGAACTGGTGAACGGCGCTGCCCAGGCCGTTTACAACAAGTTCCCCTACACCACCCAGATGCAGGGCAGCAACTACGCCTCCGACGCGCGCGGCAAGGCCAAGTGTGCCCGCGACATCGGCTACTACCTGTGCCAGGTGACCTACTGCCTGGTGGCTGGTGGCACCGGTCCGATCGATGAGTACCTGATTGCTGGTCTCGACGAGATCAACCGCGCCTTCGAACTGTCTCCCTCCTGGTATGTGGAGGCCCTGAACTACATCAAGGCCAACCACGGCATCGCTGGCGACCCCGGCGTGATCGCCAACAACTACATCGACTACGCGATTGCCGCTCTGGTCTGATTTTCAGATTCACAGCGCAACTGTGAGTTGCCCCGCCGCCTCCCGCAAGGGAGGCTTTTTTGTTGCCTGCGCCTGGTTGGGTTGGTTTTGTTGCAGTGGGCCCCGATCGGGCCAGGGGCGATGGCAGCATCGCCACCAGTGCCGCACCGATGTTCCGCGCCATGGCTGCCGGCGATGCCGACCCATCGATCCCGGGCAACGGAGATCCGATCAGTGAGGAGGAGGCGCTGCGGCGTCTGCGTCTGACGGACGATCCCTCTGCGCAGTACTACGCCGCCTGGTGGTTGGGCCGCAACCGCAGCACCCATGCAGACGCCGTGCCCCTGTTGCGGCAAGCCTTGAGCCAGCGCCGTCCCCGCGACATCGGCGCCGGCGTGGAGGAGAACGCGGTGGCCCGCAATGCCGCCCGCGCCCTCGGCAAGCTCGGCTCGGCGGCCCAGGCGGCGGTGCCCGATCTGCTGGCCACCCTCGAGGACGACGACCACGGCCTGCGGGAGGCGGCGGCGCGTGCCCTCGGGGAGTTGCGGGCCGCTGCGGCGGTGGAGCCTCTGCGGCGGCGGCTGGAGAGCGGGCCTGCCGTGGCCGGTGCGCAGCAACCCGGAACCCCGCGGCTGCAGGAGCCCTGCGAGGCGCTGTTGGAGGCGCTGGGCGACATCGGTGTGGCGCCGCCGGAGGTGTTGGCCGTGATTCGCCCGTTTGTGGACCACGACCGGCCCCTGATCCGCAGTGCCGCCTGCCGGGCCCTGCTGCAACTCACCGGCGAAGCGCACTGGGGCCAGCAGTTGGTGGCGTTGCTCCGCCATCAGCAACTGCAGGTGCGCCGCGCCGCGTTGATGGACCTGGGGGCAGCCGGCTGGCGCCCGGCCCTGGAGCCGATCGCCAGCACGCTTGCCGAGAACAGCCTCAAGCTGATCGCCCTGCGGGGCCTGGTGGAGAACGGTGCTGGTGAGTCAGCCGCTGGCCAGGGACCCGGCACCATGGCGGTGTTGGAGGCCATGGATGCCCTGCTCTGAAGCCCTGCTGCCTTGGAACCCATGACCACCCCTCCCACGTCGGCGCCAGCTGTGGCAGATCTGGTGCGTGCCGTGCAGCAGGCCGACAGCGCCATGGGGTTGTTGCAGGCCACCCAGGCCCTGGCGGCCCTTGCCCACCCCGAGGCCGCCGCCTGCCTGGTGGAGGTGCTGGGATTCAACAACCCCGGCGCCGCCGTTGCCGCAGTGGATGGCTTGATCGCCATCGGCGTGCCGGCGGTGGACACGATCCTCACCAACATCGATGGCTACAACTACGGAGCCCGTGCCTGGGCGGTGCGGGCCCTGGCGGGCATCGGCGATGTGCGCGGCCTTGAGGTGCTCGAGGACGCCCTCGGCAAGGACATCGGCCCCAGCGTGCGCCGGGCAGCGGCCAGGGGGCTCGGCCAGCTGCGGTTGCAGCAGCTCCAGCGCGACCACCAGAGGCTGATCACGGCGCGCTGCCTGCAGGCCCTGGTGGACGGTTGCCGCGATGGCGAGTGGGTGGTGCGCTACGCCGTGGCGATGGCGCTGGAATCCCTGGCCCCTGCCCTGGCGGAGCAGCAGGAGCAGTGGCAGCGGCTGGAGCAGGCCCTGGTGCAGCTGCATCGCAATCCCGCCGAGGAGGCCCCGGTGGTGCGGCTGCGGGCAGGGCTGGCCCTGCGGCGTCTAGAACTGCTGCAGCCGGCAGAGTGGCCCCATGGCTGAGCAGCGGATTCTGTTCGTCTGTCTGGGCAACATCTGCCGCTCGCCCGCTGCTGAGGGGGTGTTTCTGCACCTCTTGGCCCGCGAGGGGCTCGAGGAGCACTTTGTGGTGGACAGCGCCGGCACCGGCGGCTGGCATGTGGGCAAGCCGGCGGATCGCCGCATGCTGGCGGCGGCCCAGCGCCGTGGCATTCACCTGCCCAGCCGTGCCCGCCAGCTGGAGCGGGTGGATCTGGTGAGCTTTGATCGGATCCTCACCATGGACCACGACAATCTGCGGGCCGTGCAGGCCCTGGCCCGGGAGGGAGCCAGCGGTGCTGGCGAGCGGGCGGCCACCATCGAGCCGATCACCAGCCACTGCCGCCGCTTCAGGGCCAGCGAGGTGCCCGACCCGTATTACGGCGGCGAGGCTGGTTTCGAGCAGGTGCTCGACCTGCTGGAGGATGCCTGCAGCGGTCTGTTGGAGAGCCTGCGCCCCCGCCCTTCCGCCTGAGCCTGATCAGGCCAGGGGGCCGCTCCAGGCGTCTTCGGGAACGCGCTCGCGGAACAGGGCCACCAGCCGTTCAATCACCTGCCCGATGCTGAGGCCATCGCTGATCAGCTCGATGGCATCGGCGGCCTGGGTGAGGGGGGCCACCGCACGGCTGGAGTCGAGGTGGTCGCGCTCGGCGATCTGGGCCTCCAGTTCGGCCAGGGGCGGCACGGCAAAGCCCCGCTGCTCCAGATCCAGGGCCCGGCGGCGGGCCCGTTCGGCCACCGTGGCGGTGAGGAACACCTTCAGCTCCGCGTCCGGGAACACGGCGGTGCCGATGTCGCGGCCCTCCGCCACCAGGCCGCCCCGCTCTCCCATGGCCTGCTGCTGGCGGGTGAGGGCCTCGCGCACACAGCCATGGGCTGCCACCACCGACACCTGGCCCGTCACCTCCGGGCTGCGGATGGCCTCGGTCACGTCGTGGCCGTTGATGCACACCCGTTGGCTGCCGCTGGCGCTGGTGCTGAGCTGCAGGTCCAGGTTCGCGAGCAGGGGGGCCACGGCGTCGGCGGCAGTAGCGTCCACGCCGCTGCGCTGCACCAGCCAGGTCACGGCGCGGTACATGGCGCCCGTGTCGAGATAGATCAGGCCCAGGCGCTCGGCAAAGGCCCGGGTCACCGTGCTCTTGCCCGCCCCGGCGGGGCCATCAATGGCAACGATCGGCTGGCGGCTCATCAGAAACACGTGATCGATCAGGCGGCTGCTGCCGCAGTGGGCGGCGGCGGCCAGCAGCGTGAGGCCCCGCAGGCTGGCTGCGGGCTGCAGGCTGCGGGGGTCCACCGCCTCCACATAGTCCACCATCAGCCCCGCCGCCTCGAGTTCGTGGCGCACCTGCTCACACAGCTGCAGCGGTGCTGTCCCCGGCGCCCCCTGGAGGCCCCTCTCCAGGGCCCGGGGCAGCGCCGCCGCCTGCCGGCGCTGCTGGGGTGAGAGATAGCGGTTGCGGGAGCTGAGGGCCAGGCCGTCGGATTCCCGCTGGGTGCGACAGCCGATCACCTCCACCGGCAGGCCCAGATCAGCCACCATTCGCCGCAGGATCACCAGCTGCTGCCAGTCCTTTTCCCCCAGGAACAGCCGATCCGGGCGGATCAGCCCCAACAGCCGGGCCACCACGGTGGCCACGCCATCGAAATGGCCGGGCCGGTGCCGGCCGCAGAGCCCACGCTGCAGGGATGTCGGTGGTTGCACGCGGGTGAGTTCGGCCTCCCCCTCGGGGAAGAGCGCGGCCCCATTCGGGGCGAACAGGGCGTCGGCCCCGGCAGCGCCCGCCAGCGCGGCATCCGCCTCCAGGCTGCGGGGATAGCGCTCAAAATCCTCGCCTGGACCGAACTGCAGCGGGTTCACGAACACGCTCACCAGCACCCGGGGGGTGCCGGCCGCGGTGGGCTGCACCGCCCGCTCCACCAGGCTCTGGTGGCCGGCATGCAGTG
>RGNC01000060.1 GCA_010029175.1 Synechococcaceae bacterium WB8_1B_136
TCGGCACCCGACCGATGCCCTTGCCACCCTCCTTGCCCGTGAGCGTGAGCTCCAGCAGGCGCGACAGCTGAATCGCGTCCTCAAAGAAGCACTCGAAGAAGTCGCCCAGGCGGTAGAGCAGCACCCGCTCGGGGTGGGCCCGCTTCAGCTCCACGTAGTGGCGCAGCATCGGCGTGAGTCGCTCGGGCTCCACCAGGCTGTGGTGGTGCCACGCCGGCAGATCGTCGTCGTCCGCAGTGCCGCCGCTGGCTGCCTGGCTGGCGCTGGCTGGCTGGGTGGCTGCCGCTGGCTGGCTGGCGCTGGCCGGCTTGGTCGGGGCCTGCTGACGGCTGCGCTGGCGGCGGGGGCCTCCGGGGGCTTCAGCGGCCGCCGGAGCCTCGGCCGCCGCCTCAGGCTCGCTGCCGGAGCCGAACAGACTGCCCTGCAGGGCCAGCTCTGGCTGCTCGATGGGCGCGGCCACGGGCTGGCGGAAACGTTGGGGGCCTCGATCGTAGGTCTGGTGGCAGGCGGGGCAGCCATCGGCCCGTCCTGTGAACGTCCGCAGCACTCTCCGGGATTCTGTACAAGCTGTACAGAATCCCGGAGACAGTTAAAAGCGCAGGAGTCCCCCGGCACCACAGGCTCCGGCCCGCCGCCGGCCCGCCACTGGGCACCACTGGCCGCCACAACTTGTGAAGGAACCGGGCTGCGCTCCCGATGGCGCCGGGACTCCCGTGGGAGAATCCCGCAACTGATCGGACGGCCCGCCGCCCGCTCCCCGCACCCGACCACCGCCTGAGATCCATGACGATCCTCAACACCCTCACCGTTCTGGCCCTGGTGGTGCTGTCGTTCGCCCTGATCGTGGCCGTGCCGGTGCTCTACGCCAGCAACGACGACAGCGGCCGCTCCAACCGCCTGATCCTGCTGGGTGGCCTGGCCTGGGTGGCCCTGGTGCTGGTGAACTGGGGAATGAGCTTCTTCGTGGTCTGAGGCTCCAGGCTGGCCCAACCCCCTGCGTAGGCTGATGCCAGCAGGAGGCCAGTTGCCGTGACCGTGTTTGAAGGGCAGTTTTCCGGCGCTGCAGGTTTGCGCGTTGCGATCGTGGTGGCCCGCTTCAACGACCTGGTCACGTCCAAGCTGCTGAGCGGCTGCCTGGACTGCCTCTCGCGCCACGGCATCGACACCACCGCCACCAGCCCTCAGCTCGACACGGCCTGGGTGCCCGGCAGCTTTGAAATTCCCCTGGTGGCCCAGCGCCTGGCGGCCTCAGGTCGCTACCAGGTGGTGATCACCCTCGGCGCCGTGATCCGTGGCGATACGCCCCACTTCGACGTGGTGGTGGCGGAAGTGAGCAAGGGGGTGGCCGCCGTGAGCCGCGACACCGGCATCCCGGTGATTTTCGGCGTGCTCACCACCGACACGATGCAGCAGGCCCTTGAGCGCGCCGGCATCAAGAGCAACCTGGGCTGGAGCTACGGCCTGCAGGCCATCGAGATGGGCAGCCTGATGGCGGCGCTGCAATCGCCCTAGCTTCACCCCAACCCTCTCAGTCCCCATGTCGTTTCTGTTTCCTGCCGGGATCAACCGCGTGTTGGTGACTGGTGGGGCCGGCTTCATCGGTGGTGCGGTCGTGCGACGGCTGCTGTGCGACACCTCCGCCACGGTGTTCAACCTCGACAAGTGCGGTTACGCCAGTGATCTGGCTGGCATTGATGGCCTAGGGCCCGCGGTGGCGGAACGCCACCAGTTGCTGCGCGTGGACCTCACGGATGCAGCCGCCACTGCCCAGGCGGTGCAGCAGGCCGATCCCGACCTGGTGATGCATCTGGCCGCCGAAAGTCATGTGGATCGCTCGATCGATGGCCCAGCAGCCTTCATCGAGAGCAATGTGACGGGCACCTTCAACCTGCTGCAGGCGGTACGGGGCCACTGGGAGCAGTTGCCGGCGGAGCGGCGCGAGGGTTTTCGCTTCCACCACATCAGCACCGACGAGGTGTTCGGCTCCCTGGGGCCAACGGGTCGCTTCTCGGAAACCACTCCCTATGACCCCCGCTCTCCCTATTCCGCCAGCAAGGCCGCCAGCGACCACCTGGTGAGTGCCTGGCACCACACCTACGGCCTGCCGGTGGTGCTCACCAACTGCTCCAACAACTACGGCCCCTGGCAGTTCCCTGAGAAGCTGATCCCGGTGGTGATCCTCAAGGCCGTGGCCGGTGAGCCGATCCCCCTCTATGGCGATGGCGCCAACGTGCGCGACTGGCTCTACGTGGAGGATCACGTGGATGCCCTGCTGCTGGCGGCCACCCAGGGCCAGCTGGGCCGCAGCTACTGCGTGGGCGGCCATGGGGAACGATCCAACAAGCAGGTGGTGGAGGCGATCTGCGCGTTGCTCGATCAGCTGCTCCCCGCTGGTGCCCCCCACGCCCGTCTGATCACACCGGTGGCTGATCGCCCTGGCCACGACCGCCGGTACGCCATCGACCCCAGCCGCATCAGCAGTGAACTGGGCTGGCAGCCCCGCCACAGCTTCGAGCAGGGGCTGGCCGCCACCGTGGAGTGGTACCTGGCAAACCTCCCCTGGTGCGAGCGGGTGCGGCAGGGTTCTGGCTACTCCGGCGAACGGATCGGCACGGGCGTCAGCGCGATTTGACCATGGGCCCCTCGGTGGTGCATGCTCATCAGGTCGGCGCAATTCCGACCGGGCGCCCTTCAGGGCCAGACATGCGGATGTAGCTCAGTGGTAGAGCATCTCCTTGCCAAGGAGAGGGTCGAGAGTTCGAATCTCTTCATCCGCTTAGTTCATTTCATCTGAGACCCCGTGGCTGGTTTCAGCTTCGGTATCGCGGCCATCATCCTGGCTACGCAGCATTAATTGTTGGCTCCTCACCTGTTGGAAGCCGAGTTGCCGATAGAACCCGCTGCTGTTCGTGGTCATCAGGTAGACGCGTTCCACCCGCTCCAAGGTCGGTGAGGTGATCAGGGCCTCCACGATCCTCCGCCCCAGCCCCTGGCCCTGCTGATCCTCGGCCACCACCACATCCCACAGCACGGCCCGGAACACCCCATCGCTGCTGGCCCGGCCGAAGCCCACCAGCCGAGCGCCGCTCCAGGCGCTCACCACCGCCTGGCTGCCCGCCAGCATCCGCCGCAGTTGCCGCGTGCTGCGGCCCCCGGCCCAAAAGCTGTGCCCATCCAGCAGCAGTTGCAGTTGTTTCAGCTGGCCTGGCAGCCACCGCAGCCGCAGCCCCCGAGCCCGGTGGCTCACCACCTCGATTGCGGCTTTGCCGGGCCGTGGCTGCTCGCTGGGTGTGCTCCTGGGCCGTGGGCTGCCGTTCAATGGGCCACCTGCTGATCGGTGCAGTGCCAATCCTCGCCCTTGGCTGGCCGCAACACCGGTGGCTAGCCGCAACAGCCTTGGTTCGTCGCAACAGCCTTTGCTGGGATGGCTTAGCTAAGACTTAGCCATCCGATCCACGTGGCTCGTCGCCCGGCCGCAGGCCCTCCCCTCAGCCCTCGGTAGGCTGGTCTTCGCACACGACGGCCTTCTCCATGCTCAAGCTGCTGCTGGGTGATCCCAATGCCCGCAAGCTGAAGCGCTACCAGCCGATCGTTTCCGACATCAACTTGTTGGAGGAGGAGGTGGCCCCCCTCTCCGACGACCAGCTGCGGGGCCTCACGGCCGAATTTCGCCAGAAGCTCGCCCAGCTCCAGGCCGACTGCGCCAGTCGGGGCATGAGCCTGGAGGCCACGCTCGAGCGGGAGCGCAAGCTGCTCGATGAGCTGTTGCCTCAGGCCTTCGCCGTGGTGCGCGAGGCCGGCAAGCGGGTGCTCGGCATGCGGCACTTTGATGTGCAGCTGATCGGCGCCATGGTGCTGCACGACGGCCAGATCGCCGAGATGAAAACCGGCGAGGGCAAAACCCTCGTGGCCACCCTGCCCGCCTACCTCAACGCCCTCACCGGCCGTGGTGTGCACGTGGTGACGGTGAACGACTACCTGGCCCGCCGCGACGCCGAGTGGATGGGCCAGGTGCACCGCTTCCTGGGGCTCTCGGTGGGGCTGATCCAGCAGGACATGGATCCCGCCACCCGCCGGCTCAACTACGGCTGCGACATCACCTACGCCACCAACTCCGAGCTGGGCTTCGACTACCTGCGCGACAACATGGCCACCGACATCGCCGAGGTGGTGCAGCGCGACTTCCACTACTGCGTGATCGACGAAGTCGATTCGATCCTGATCGACGAAGCTCGCACGCCTCTGATCATTTCCGGCCAGGTGGAGCGGCCCCAGGAGAAATACCAGAAGGCCGCCGAGGTGGCTGCCCAGCTGGTGCGCGCCGCCGAACTGGGCAAGGACGGCATCGACCCCGAGGGCGACTACGAGGTGGATGAGAAGCAGCGCAACTGCACCCTCACCGATGAGGGCTACGCCAAGGCCGAGCAGCTGCTGGGAGTGGCCGACCTGTTCGATCCTCAGGACCCTTGGGCGCACTACATCAACAACGCCCTCAAGGCCAAGGAGCTGTTCATCAAGGATGTGAACTACATCGTGCGCGGCGGTGATGCCGTGATCGTGGATGAGTTCACCGGCCGGGTGATGCCCGGCCGCCGCTGGAGTGATGGCCAGCACCAGGCGATCGAGGCCAAGGAGGGCCTCCCGATCCAGCCCGAAACCCAGACGCTGGCCTCGATCACCTACCAGAACTTCTTTCTGCTCTACCCACGCCTGGCCGGCATGACCGGCACCGCCAAAACCGAGGAAGTGGAGTTCGAGAAGACCTACAAGTTGGAGGTCACGATCGTGCCCACCAACCGGGTGCGCTCCCGGGCCGACTGGACCGATCAGGTGTACAAGAACGAGGCCGCCAAATGGCGGGCCGTGGCCCTGGAAACCGCCGAGATCCACAAGCAGGGGCGTCCGGTGCTGGTGGGCACCACCAGCGTGGAGAAATCTGAGTTGCTCTCCGCTCTGCTGGCGGAGCAGCAGGTGCCCCACAACCTGCTCAACGCCAAGCCGGAGAACGTGGAGCGGGAAGCCGAGATCGTGGCCCAGGCCGGCCGTGCCGGCGCCGTGACCATTGCCACCAACATGGCCGGCCGCGGCACCGACATCATCCTCGGCGGCAACAGCGATTACATGGCCCGCCTCAAATTGCGGGAGGTGTTGCTGCCCCGCCTGGTGCGCCCCGAGGAGGGGCACCGCCCGCCGGTGCCGCTGCAGCGCGCCCCTGAGGCTGCTCCTGGCTTCGCGGCGGCCTCGGCTGCCGCTGCCGCCAAGGCCCCGAGCGAGGCCAGAGCCATCGGCATGCTCTACCCCTGCGCCCTCACCGAGGCCACCGAGCAATCCCTCTCTGAGCTCGCCCAAGACCTGGTGAAGGCCTGGGGCGACCGCCAGCTGACGGTGCTCGAGCTGGAAGACCGCATCGCCCAGGCGGCGGAGAAGGCCCCCACCGAAGATCCCCAGATCCAGGCGTTGCGGGATCTGATCGCCCGGGTGAAGGGCGAATACGAGCTGGTGACCAAGGCCGAGGAACAGCGGGTGCGCGAGGCCGGTGGCCTGCACGTGATCGGCACCGAGCGCCATGAATCCCGCCGCGTCGACAACCAGCTGCGGGGCCGCGCCGGTCGCCAGGGGGATCCCGGCACCACCCGTTTCTTCCTCTCCCTGGAAGACAACCTGCTGCGCATTTTTGGCGGTGATCGTGTGGCCGGCCTGATGAATGCTTTCCGCGTGGAGGAAGACATGCCGATCGAATCCGGCATGCTCACCCGCTCCCTGGAGGGGGCCCAGAAGAAAGTGGAAACCTACTACTACGACATCCGCAAGCAGGTGTTCGAGTACGACGAGGTGATGAACAATCAGCGCCGTGCCGTGTATGCGGAGCGCCGGCGTGTGCTGGAGGGTCGCGAGCTCAAGCAGCAGGTGGTGGGCTACGGCGAGCGCACCATGGACGACATCGTGGAGGCCTATGTGAATCCTGAACTGCCGCCCGAGGAGTGGGATCTGGAGAAGCTGGTGGCCAAGGTGAAGGAGTTTGTGTATCTGCTCGAAGACCTCACCCCCGATCAGCTGCGCGGCCTGCAGGTGGAGGAGCTCAAGGCCTTCCTGCAGGAGCAGTTGCGCAACGCCTACGACATCAAGGAGGGCCAGGTGGAGCAACTGCGCCCGGGCCTGATGCGCGAAGCCGAGCGCTTTTTCATCCTCCAGCAGATCGACACCCTCTGGCGCGAGCACCTGCAGGCCATGGATGCCCTGCGGGAATCCGTGGGCCTGCGCGGCTACGGCCAGAAGGACCCGCTGATTGAATACAAGAACGAGGGCTACGACATGTTCCTGGAGATGATGACCGGCATGCGCCGCAACGTAATTTATTCCATGTTCATGTTCCAGCCGGCCCCCTCGCCTCAGGAGGCCACCGCCTGATCAGCAGGTTTTGAGCTCAGCTGGTCGAGCCGGGTCCTTCGCCTAGGAACTCCAGGATTTCCCGGTCCTTGAGGTTCTGGGCTGCCCCACCGCAGGGTTCCGCCAGCGGCCGGCCGGCAGCTACCTCCCGCAGGCAGGCTTGGGTGCGCGCCAGCTCCCCCTCCAGTTGGTCGATGCGCTCCATCAGGTTGCGGATCACCCGTGCCTCCGCATCCGGCAGGGCCGAGTGGGCCAGCGGGTCCACCCGTACGCCGCTCTGGTGGATCACCCGGCCGGGGATTCCCACCACGGTGCTGTCGGCCTCCACATCCCGCAGCAGCACGGAACCGGCCCCGATGCGGGTGTTGGCCCCCACGCTGATTGCCCCCAGCACTTTGGCCCCCGCCCCCACCACCACGTTCTCCGCCAGGGTGGGGTGGCGCTTGCCGTGGGCCTTGCCGGTGCCCCCCAGGGTGACTCCCTGATACAGCAGGCAGTTGTTGCCCACCACCGCCGTTTCGCCGATCACCACGCCCATGCCGTGGTCGATGAACACGCCATGGCCGATGCGCGCGCCGGGATGGATCTCAATGCCCGTCAGCCAGCGGCCCAGCTGGCTCAACAGCCGAGCCACCAGAGGCAGCAGCGGCCAGTGTTGCCGCCAAAGCCGGTGGCTGAGGCGATGCAGTGCCAGGGCGTGCAGCCCCGGGTAGCACAGCAGAATCTCCAGCGTGCCCCGGGCCGCCGGGTCGCGCTCCTTGATGATCGCCAGGTCGGCGCGCAGGGCCTTGAGCATGGAGCCAGTGTGACGGGTTACGCCGCCAGCACCCCGATCTCCTTGCGCAGCAGATCGATGGTGGTGCTGCCCAGGTAGCTCTGGGCGCAGTGCACCTGGGGCAGCCGCATCAGTTGGGCGCGGTTCTGGCGCAGGCTCTGCTCCACCAGGGGCAGGCTGGGGCGATCACAGAGCACGTGGCTGGCGGCCCGCAGCAGCGCCAGCAGCCGGCTGCTCACATCGGGGGTCGCGGTCATCACCAGCAGCTCGTTGCCCCGCATGCTGTGCAGGATCACCTCCGCGGCCCGCAGGATGCCGGGGCTGATGCTCACCAGCCCCACGCAGCTGCCCTGGCGCAAATCCTTGAGCAGGTCGAGTTCGTGGCGGAAGTCATTCAGGTCCACCGGCACCGCCCGCACCCCATGGCGCTTGGCAATTTCCTCCACGGGCTGCAGGAAGTAGCGGCTGGTCACCACCGTGCCATTGCTGGAGCTCTCCAGTACTGCCTCCAGCTCCTCCATGGGCACCACTTCCACCGGCACGTCGAGGTGGGGGCTGAGTTCCTCGCTGATCAGCATCGAGGCGCCGATGTCCTCCCGTGGGGTGCTCACCAGCACGCGGGCGCCGCAGCGCAGCCGCCAGTCGATCTCCCGGGTGAGCAGCTCGCGGGCCTGCTGGAGCGTGCAGCCGGCGTTGAGCAGTCCATCCACGCTCTGGCGCACCTCCCGGTCGATGTCCGGCAGATGGCGGGCCCGCGGCCCCGGCGGTGGCTTGAGCTCGCGGGGGTTCTGCTGGTCGCGCACGTAGATGCCGGAGCCCGCCAGGGCCTCCACCACGCCATCGTTCTCCAGCTGGCGGTACACCTTGCTGATCGTGTTGCGGTGCAGGCCGGTCTGCATGGCCAGTTGCCGGGTGCTGGGCAATCGGTGTCCCGGCGGAAAGTGCCGCGCCGCGATGGCGAAGCAGATCTGGTTGTACAGCTGGCTGGAGGCCGGGATGTCGCTGTCCTGCTGGATGTGGAACCGCACGCCGGATTGGCACAGAGCTGTGGGCGCCACCATACGGAGCTTTGGCGCTGGTGACAATTGCCGTTTTGGCATAAACACCTGTGCCGGACCTGTGCCGGTTGCGGGTCGGGACCGGGATGCGGGGATGTGGGGATGCGGGATACCCCTGGGGAACGGTCGCGGGCGGCTCTCGTGAATTCTGTACAAGCTGTACGGAATTCAGGAGAGTGCTGGGGGAGGCCATTCGCCGCCTCTGGGTTGGGTGCTGCTGGGGCTGTCAGGCTTGAGCCAGCTGTGCTGTGCCAGCCCATGCCCTCTTCCAGGCCCGCCCCCATCCCCGCGGAGTGTTCAGTCTCCAGCAGTGGAGCCGATGCCATCCAGGCCTCTTGGATCAGCATTGCGGTGCCTGCGGCTGCTGGGGTGCAGGCCACCTCCATGCCCGCCTGGTGGGCCAGGCCTGCCGCGGGCTGCTGTCCACGGGCGGCGGTGATTGTGCTGCCGGAGGTGTTCGGCGTGAACGGCTGGGTGCGCAGTGTGGCGGATCGCCTGGCCGCCGAGGGCTACGCCGCCCTGGCCATCAGCACCTTCTCCCGCACCGCTCCCGATCTGGATGTGGGCTACGACGAAGCCGGCCTCGCCGCCGGCCGCGAGCACCGCGATCGGGTCACGGCTGAGCAACTGCTGGCGGATGTGAGCGCCGCCGCCGCCTGGTTGCAGCAGGCCCACAGGGCCGATGGCCTGGCCGATCGGCCGCTGGGCTGTGTGGGCTTCTGCTTCGGAGGTCACCTGGCCATGCTGGCGGCCACCCTGCCGGTGATCGCCGCCACCTGTGATTTCTATGGCGCCCGCGTGTCCTGTTTCCGGCCGGGTTCATCCCCGGACCCGGAGAAGCCCACCCTGGCCCTGGTGCCTCAGATTCCCGGCAGGCTCTGGTGTTTCTGCGGCGATGCCGATCCGTTGATGCCGCCCGAGGAGATCGCCGCCATCGACCAGGCCCTCAGCGCCGCCAACGCCGGCCAGCCCGCCCGGCAGCCCGGGGCTCGCCACCGCCTGCTGCTGGCTTCAGGGGCTGGCCATGGCTACATGTGCGAAGCGCGGGCCGACTTCCACGCCGAAGCCTCCCGGGCGGGCTGGGCCGCCATGCTGGAGTTGTTCGGACAGAGCCTCTGAAGGGCCCAGATCCCGCACCAGCCCAGGGGGAGCAATCAGCCCTCGGTCGCTGAGGCTGCGGCGGCGCTGACCCGGCTGTCGATGGTGCGGACGGCCTTGGTGGCGGCGGCGGCGGCCTCCTTCTCCTTGGCCAGCGGCGTTTTGCGCGGGCTCAGGAACATGATCATGTTGCGGCCCTCCCGCTTGGGCTCCTGCTGGATCTCGGCGTTTTCCTCCAGATCCTTGGCCATGCGCATCAGCAGCTGCTCAGCCAGGGCGGTGTGCTGAATCTCCCGGCCCCGGAAGATCACGGTGCACTTCACCTTGTCGCCTGACTTGAGGAAGCGCACGGCCTGGCCGATGCGCACGTCGTAGTCGTGCTGGTCGATCTTGTAGCGCATCTTGACCTCCTTGACCTCGGTCTGATGCGACTTCTTCTTGGCCTCCTTGGCCTTCTTTTCCTGCTCGAACTTGTATTTGCCGTAGTCCATGATCCGGCAGACCGGTGGGTCCGCCTTCTCACTCACCAGCACCAGGTCGAGCTCGCGGTCCTTGGCCACCTCCAGGGCCGCCTCTCGCGTGATCACCCCCAGCTGACTGCCGTCGGCATCCACCACCCGCAGCTGGGGGTAACTGATGCGGTCGTTGATGTTGGGGAGCTCCCGGACGGGGGCGCGGCGGTCAAAACGAGGACGGGGTGGCATTCAGGCGGGCGAGAGGACTGGGAAGACAGCAAGTGCTATTCACCCTTCACCCTAGGACCTGCTCGATCGCAAGCAACGCCCGCTGCAGGTTGGCCGCTTCAGCGCTGGAGCCGCCCCCCTCGCCATCCAGCCACAGGGGCTGGTGTTGGCGGCGAAACCAGGTGCGTTGACGCTTGGCGAACTGCTGGGTGCGGCGGGTGGTGAGGGCGATGGCCTCAGCCTCGTTCAGCTCGCCCCGCAGCAGGGCCCGGGCCTCCCCGTAGCCGATCGTGTTCAGCAAGTCGCAGTTCTCGCCGTAGCGCTCCAGCAGCCGGCGGGTTTCTTCCACCAGGCCCTCCCCGTAGAGGCCGGCGCTGCGCCGGGCGATGCGGCTGTTCAGATCCGGCGGGTTCAGGCCCAGCTCCAGCACCCGCCAGGGCGGTGGCGTGGCCCCCTGCTGGCTGCTGAGGGGCTGGCCGGTGGCATAGAGCACCTCAAGGGCCCGCTGGGTGCGCACCGCATCGTTGGCCATGATTCGCTGCGCTGCCTGGGGATCGGCCGCCGCCAACAGCCGGTGGCAGAGGGGCTGGCCGAGGGCATCGAGCTGGGCCCGCAGTTGCGGCTGGGGCGGCACCGCCGGTGGCGTCATCCCCTGGGTGATGGCCTTGAGGTAGAGGCCGCTGCCCCCCACCAGCAGGGCGATGCCCCGCCGCGCGTGCTCGGCTGCGATGGCGGTCTCCGCCACGGCGCGGAATTCCTGCAGGTTGATCGGCTGGTCGGGGCAGCGCAGATCCAGCAGCTCGTGGCGCACCGCCGCCCGCTGGGCCGGCGTGGGCTTGGCGGTGCCGATGTCCATCTCCCGGTAGAGCTGGCGCGAATCCACCGACAGCACGGCCAGGTCGAGGGTCCGGGCGATCTCGATGCCGAGGGCCGTCTTGCCGCTGGCGGTGGGGCCCAGAAGCACGATCACCAGGGGCTGGGGCGTCGACGGGCTCGACTG